>JAJQCU010000269.1 GCA_021202575.1 Lachnospiraceae bacterium | reverse complement strand
CACAGTAAAAAGGAACTGTCATGCAGGAAAACAGGAGAAGGGAAGCAACCGGAGATTGCGGAGGAGTAATATCAGGAGGAATTTCAGGCGCTGCTGCAGACTGGGGAGGAGACGGCGGGAGGCACGCAGATTATCATGATGGAGGAGGTGTTTCCCAAGCTGTATTCCGTATATGGCAGAGAACCGGAATATATAGAGGTTGTGGGACATCAGCTGGTGGGCTCTCAGGCGGATCTGGTACAGGTATGTCTGAATTCTCCCGGAGTGAGCCGGATTCATGCCTCACTCCGGCGGGATCCCCAGGGGAATTATGTCCTGGAGGACTTAAATTCCACCAATGGGACATGGGTCAACGAGAGCAGGCTCTCGCCGCGGGTTCCTTATGTTCTGAACAGAGGGGATAAGGTGAGCTTCGCCGGCTGTGATTACATTTTCCGCTGACAATTCTGAATTGGGTTGCGGAATTGGGTTTTACATTTTCCGGGGATTATGTTAGAATGCTGAACGTAAGGAGGGGCGCCGGATGATCCAGATGCATTTCCTGAGATAACGATTCGCGTATTGACCGGCGCGTTTGAAGCCGCGGAACTTAGAGTCAGAGGAGGCTTTGCGGAAGGAAGCGGCGGTGAATATGGACAGCAGGTAAAGACATGGTGAAGATATCGCTCCCGGAGGATGTAAAGTTTATAATTCATGTGATTACGCGGGCAGGATTTGAAGCTTACGCGGTCGGCGGCTGTGTCCGGGATTCTGTTCTGGGGCGGGAGCCGGAGGACTGGGATATTGCCACCTCCGCCGCGCCCCATCAGATCAAGGCCCTGTTTCACCGGACCATAGACACGGGGATTAAGCATGGTACGGTGACAGTGATGATCCACCAGATGGGATACGAGGTGACTACCTATCGGGTGGACGGGGAATATCTGGACGGCCGCCATCCGGAGAGCGTCCGTTTTGTGGCAAGCCTTCAGGAGGATTTAAAACGGCGGGACTTCACGATCAATGCCATGGCCTACAATGACAATGCGGGACTGGTGGACCTGTTTGGCGGACAGCACGATCTCGAACTGGGGATCATCCGCTGTGTAGGGAACGCGATGGACAGGTTTGGGGAGGACGCTCTGCGAATCCTCAGGGCGGTTCGTTTTTCCGCGCAGCTGGGATACCGGATTCATCCGTTTACCAGGGATGCCATGAAGAGCCTGGCTCCCAATTTAAAAAAAGTCAGCATGGAGCGGATACAGACGGAATTTGTCAAGCTTCTCTGCTCCCCTCATCCGGAGTATCTGGAGCAGATGTATGAGCTGGGGCTGACGGCGCAGTTTTTGCCCGAGTTCGATACCATGATGGAAACGGAGCAGCATAATCCCCATCATTGCTATACAGTGGGAATTCACACGATCCGTGTGGTGCAGGGCGTTCCCGGGGATCGGGTGCTGCGGCTGGCGGCGTTGTTTCATGATGTGGGAAAGCCCGCGTGCAGATGGACGGGGGATGACCATGTGGATCACTTTGAGGGACACGCGCAGGTGGGCAGCAATATGACGGAGAGGGTTCTGCGGAGGATGAAGTTTGACAATGACACGATCCGGCAGGTCTGCCGCCTGGTCCTTTACCATGACGGGGGAAACAGCGTGAATGTCACACCGGAGTTTGTCAGACGCCTGATGCATGATGTGGGAGTGGAGCTGTATCCGAAGCTGATGATCTTAAAGGAAGCCGATGTAGCCGCCCAGAGCGACTATATGGCGGAGGAAAAATGGGAAAACCACAAACGGCTGAGACAGTATTATGAGGAAGCGCTGGAGAGAGGCTGGTGTATTGATTTAAAGCAGCTGGCGGTAAAAGGGCGCGATTTGATTGAAGCGGGAATGCAGCCCGGCATGAAGATGGGCGAGGCGCTGGAAAGACTTCTGGACGAGGTGTTAAGCCGCCCGGAATTGAATGAGAAAGAGCTTCTTATGGAAAAGGCGAGAGAGTGGGGCTATCTGTAGCGGCGGCTTTGCCCGTGTAATAAAAATATTCCGCTTCTAAATTTCTCCGACCTGTCATAGATTTAAGAAAGCTATGGCGGGAGGGGAAAGGAATGGCAGAGCAGGCCGCAAATATTTTAGGTCAGTATGAGCTGACGGTGGAGGATGTCAGAAAGGGAAGAGGCCAGTGGATTGTTTATAGTAAAGAGGGCGTTTTTTCACTGAAGGAGTGTCGGTCAGGAGAGGAACACCTGAAGCTCTTAAAAGACCTGACGGATCACATTGTGGAGACTGTCGGAACGAAGGTTCAGCAGATTGTCGTTACCCCACAGGGGGCTCTGACGGTCAGGGATGTAGATGATACACCATATATGCTGCAGACGTTCTGCGAGGGCAGGGAATGCAATATCCGGGACAGCAGGGAGTGGGAACAGGCCATCCGGCTGCTGGCGCAGATGCACCGGGGAATGCGGTTCGACGCGTATGGCAGGATTTCTCTCTTCAGCCTGGACGGGGAATTTCATAAGCGAAACAGGGAACTGAGGAAAATCCGCCGCTATCTGAAGGAAAAAAGGCAGAAAACGGAGTTTGAGCGTATTTTATATAATCAGTACGGCTGTTTTCTGGAGCAGGCATTGAGGGCGGAGGAGGAGTGGCTGCCTTACGAGGGAATTTTTGCGGAAGAGAGAAAAATGTGGTTCAGCCACGGCGATTACCAATATCACAATGTGTGGTTTGGCGCGGACAGAACGATGATTCTGAATCTGGAAGGATATATGGCTGATCTTCCCTGCAGGGATCTTTATCAGTTTATGCGGAAAATTCTGGAGAAAAATAACTGGGATCAGCGGCTGGGACAGAAGATGCTTGACATTTATGAGAAGGAGAGAGAGCTGCCTTTAGAGGAGAAAATTTCTCTGATTTATCGTTTTTCCTATCCGGAAAAATTCTGGAAGATCGCGAACCATTACTATAATGGGAAGAAGTGCTTCACACCCGGGAAGAGCGAGGAAAAGCTTCAGAAGGTATTTTCGCAGGAGAAGGCGCGTCAAAGCTTTATTGAGGGCTGCCTGAAAGGGTTTGTCCAATGAGAAAGGCGGACTGATTTCTTCCCGGAAGTCATGACAGAGTGCTCCGTTATCGGTTTTGGGCGCAAAAAGGCCTGTTTTTCATGAATAACTATAAGAAATTGCCTTGACAGCGCCTGAAATAAAGGCTATAGTATTGGTTGTCGCTCAGAGAGTAGCGATGGAAAGGAGTACGAGCATGAATAAGAAGGAATTAGTTTCAGCTGTAGCTGAGGCCAGCGG
The DNA here is from genome assembly GCA_021202575.1 of Lachnospiraceae bacterium. Classification (GTDB taxonomy): domain Bacteria; phylum Bacillota; class Clostridia; order Lachnospirales; family Lachnospiraceae; genus RGIG6307. Next base: position 1,841 of record JAJQCU010000269.1, on the reverse strand, counting down.
TGTGTCCAAAAAGGATACCGAGGCCGTGATCAGTGCTTTTACTGAAGTCGTGGGCGACGCTATGAAGAGCGGCGACAAGGTTCAGTTAGTTGGATTTGGTACCTTTGAGGTCAGCAAGAGAGCTGCAAGGGTTGGCAGAAATCCTGCGACAGGCGAGACAATGCAGATTGAAGCATCCAGTGTTCCGAAGTTTAAGGCCGGCAATGCTTTAAAAGTAAAAGTGAATGCATAAATTGGAAAAGAGCCTGTGATGGGCTCTTTTTGCATTGAATACTTGGCGAGGTTTTTTCGAGCTTTAGTATGAAGATATGCCTTTTGGCAGGTCTTTCACGAGCTTAGAACTCTGATATTCATTGAACGGGGAAAATATGAGATTGGACAAATTTTTAAAGGTCTCCAGATTAATTAAACGGCGGACCGTGGCGAACGAGGCCTGCGACGCGGGGCGTGTCATGATCAATGACAGGGTGGCGAAGGCTTCCGCGGATGTCAAAGTGGGAGACCGCATCACAATTTCCTTCGGCAACCGGGAGGTAAAGGTGGAAGTGACGGCAGTCGCGGAGACTACGAAAAAGGAAGAGGCGAAGGAACTGTTTAAATATATATAGGGAAAGACATAAAGTCGTTTACTAATGAGAATATCTGTCGCCGCGGCCTCATAAGATAGTCTATCGGAGAGCGAAGCGGCCTTAAAAAAGAGGGCGCGGTTTTTGAAATTTGACCGTGGGTCCGCAAAGCGGCTTTTGGCAGGGAAAGCCGGCCGGGACGACGGGACAGGAGGCGGATATGGAAGAGCTGTACAAATCAGGCGGCAGAGAACACAGACTGATTCTGGAAAATCGGGGCGGTCTGACGCTGAGCGGTGTGGTGGATATCATCAGCTTTGATTTAAACGAGGTTCTAATGGAGACCGCGGCCGGAATGCTGACTGTACAGGGCCAGGATCTTCATGTCAATAAGCTTTTGCTGGAAAAGGGGGAAGTGGACATCAGCGGGACGGTGGACAGTCTGCTGTATTCGGATGTCTCATCATACGGGGAGAAGGCCGGAAGCTTCCTTCGCAGGCTGTTCCAGTGATTTTTCATGATGAGGAATGGCAGGTTATTTTCCGGGCGCTGCTTTTGGGGCTGGAGCTGTCCGTGCTGTATGATTTTCTCCGGGGACTGCGCCGCCTGGGGCGGGCAACCTGGTGAACCTTCGTGTGTGATCTTGTGTTCTGGGGCTGTACGGCGGTGTTATCCTTTCGCCTGATGCACAGATACAGCAACGGCATGTTTCGCTGGTACGCGGTGGGCGCCGCTTTCCTTGCCATGTGGCTTTATGGGAAAACCGTTGAACGCTTTATCCGTAAGCTGTCCAAAGCTTTGGCCGGACCGGCAAAGAATGCCTTGACGAAACTGAAAAGACTGGCTATTATAAAAACAGGCAGGAAGCGAAAGGAGGCAGACACCAAATGAAACCGGCGTACAAGGGCAGGACGAAGTATCATAACAGGGCGGCGATTTATGTCGTCTGTCTTCTGGTGATGGTGATCGCGATCGTGTTCGCGGTCAACGGCAATTCACTGAGAATCAAAAAAGCGGAATATCAGGCACAGCTTGATTCCCTGGAGGAACAGTATGAGAGTGAGGTGGCCAGGGAGGAAGAGCTGGAGGAATATGAGAAGTACACGAAGACCATGAAATACTACGAAGAGGTGGCGCGGGAGAAGCTGGGAATGGTCTACGAGGACGAGATCATATTTAAGGACAGTGAATAAAATTTTCAGGCAGCCCGCTTGGGGCTGTCTTTTTATGTAAATAAATTCTGAGGGAAACGGAAGTGCTTTCGACACTCTTTTT
>JAJQCU010000079.1 GCA_021202575.1 Lachnospiraceae bacterium | reverse complement strand
GTCAGGAGTACAGTTTCCCGGTTTATACTGTTGTTATCAAAGGGGAGGAGCATGAGTTCGCAGCGGGTGAATTCAGCAATGATGTTTGGGGATTTTTCCTTTTGAAGTAATAGACTCTGAAATCGGAATATGTCAATTTGCTTTGCCTACATAAACATTTTATCGTGCCATTTATAGCGACAATTTCTTGAAATATCATGCCATTTATAGTATTCTGTTTGCCAAGGAGGGACTGTTGTGTTCAGAGAAGATGAAACAAACGAATTTAAAAAGACTACGGGTGAAATAAATGAAGCAATGGTATCCATATCCAGTATATTGAATAAACATGGACATGGAAAAATTTTTTTCGGACTAAAAAATGATGGCACACCGAACAAGTTTACAATTGTTGATTCTACACTACGAGATGTTTCAAGAAAAATTTTTGAAAGCATACGACCACAGATTTATCCGGAAGTCAAAAGAGAATTTGTTGATAATGTTGAGATCATCGTTGTAAATTTTAAAGGAAAAGATAAGCCATATTCTGCATTTGGAAAATATTATATACGTGTTGCAGACGAAGACCGTGAAATGTCTCCAGGTGAGCTTCGAAAAATGATGATTGCTCAAGAATATGAGGAAAATTGGGAAAACAAATCGTCTGGGGAAGCAATAAATGATGTAAATCAATCAACCCTTAACAATTTTTATAAAAATGCGACAAACTGTGGCAGACTGCCAGAGCTGGGAACGGATGCAGATATTCTTATGCATAAGTTGGGATTGTTAAATGGAGAATATCTTACGAATGCCGGAAAAATGCTCTTTTCCAAAAATCATCCTATTACGCTGAAAATGGCGGTATTCGCTACAGAACACAAAAATACATTCCTTGATATTTCGCGGGTCGAGGGAAATATATTTGAGCTGATTAATGAAGCAACCAGTTATATCATTAAAAATATTCGATGGAGTTCTCGGATTAGTGACGATGGGATTCATAGAATAGAGACGCCTGAGATTCCGATTGATGCCATACGTGAAGCTGTCATCAACAGCTTTGCCCATGCTCGATACGATTCATCTGTACAGCATGAAATAGATATTTATTCAAATCGTATTTCAATTATGAATCCAGGTTCTTTTGCAAATGACTTTCGCCCGGAAGATTTTGCAACCAGAGATCTACATTCGTTCCTTCGTAACGAACTGATTTCAAAAACTTTGTATTTATGCAAAGACGTGGAAACCTTCGGCTCTGGACTGAGAAAGATTTATACTCTGTGTCGGGACTCGGATGTAAAAGTGAGTTATATTAATTCTGAAAATGACTTTACGATTGAATTTTCAAGAACAGATCGAAATATCATGTCAGAGGATGGCATGATAAATGGCATGATAAATGGCACAATAAGCGATTTGGAAAGTGAAATTTTGGAAATTTTACGAAAAGATGAAGGTATAACAGTTCCGGAAATGGCAGAAATATGCAAAAAATCATCTCGAACAATATCCAGGGCCATTGCCGCATTGAAATCGAAAAAATTAATTGAAAGAATCGGATCAAACAAGGCGGGTAGTTGGAAAGTGAAATAGTGGAACTACAACTTCCAGTTTATCGGCTTGACCGGAGGTTGATTGAAGCATGTTAATGAAGTGTACGAGCTAATTTATGAGGCTGATCCTGCGCCACAGGCCGGAAATGATCGGCATTACGCTGGATGAGCGTGGATGGGCAAATGTGGATAACTGATCGCTGGAATCAACCGGACGCATCCGCTGACGATGGAAACATTGGAACAGATCGTCCGGGAAGATGAAAAACAAAGATACTCTTTTAATGAAGATAAAACACTGATCCGCGCCAATCAGGGACATTCCATCCCGGTGGATGTGGAATTGGAGAAGGTAACGCCGCCAGAAATCCTGTATCACGGAACCGGAGAAAAATCGGTTGCTTCGATTGATGTGCAGGGATTGTTGCCGATGTCGAGGCTGTATGTTCATCTGTCCGGCGACTATCCTATTGCCAGGAAGGTCGGACAGCGCCATGGGAAGCTGGTGGTCTACAGAGTGCTCAGCGGGAAGATGTCCGGGGACGGCATTCCGTTTTACCGGAGCGTCAACGGCGTGTGGCTGACAAAGGCAGTTCCGGTGAACTATCTTGAAAAAGTAAGTACGAAGGAGTCCGGCTTGTAATGCTTTCAGAACCGATTATTACAACAGATGTGCATGGCCTGACCGTAGAGAAGGCGATGGAGGCAATCCACAAGAATGTAAACGCCGCCGGGAGCGCGGTGTATGAGGTCCGGGTAATCCACGGCTTTCACGGCGGGACGCGGATACGATCAGCCATCAGAGATGAGTTTGGTTATGGGCGGGAGCCGAAGGTGAAGAGGATACTGCCGGGCGACAATGAAGGGATTACCCGGTTGATTTTGAAGGAATTATTTTAGAAATTAGTCAAAGAAAGACAAGAAGATAGTTAACAAAGATCCTGGAAATGCTGTATTTTCGGGATTTTTGTTGACTAAATCGAAGATTATATTTTTTGAAGTTAGTTAAACGAAATGATGATACATAGCTCACATGATTTTTATGAATCATGTGGGCTTATTTTTATGATCGGAGGTGATGAAAGAAGTGGAGCGAGGCTCACGGTATGGGCCGCCAGTGGAGCGGAAGCCGGACGGGGCGCTGTATGAGATGACGCCTGAGCAGCAGAGGGAGGCCGCAAAGCTCATCCGGCAAAACTGCTGCAATTACGAGAAAGGCAACTGCATTATGCTGGAGGATGGGGATGAGCGCGTCTGTCCGCAGCGGATATCCTATTCGGTTGACTGCAGGTGGTTTCGGAATGCGGTGTTGCCGTTATCCCCTCAGCTGGAGGCGGATATCTTAAAAGGTATTTTGCTGAAACGGTGTGTGAAGTGCGGCGCCAGGTTTGTCCCCAGGTCAAACCGCAGCATGTACTGCCCGGCTTGTGCGGCAGCAGAAAGAAGGGAGAAGGACAAAGAACGGAAGTGGAACAAGAGACACCCTGTCCGCATTTAGGGCTCAAAAAAGCCTTATTTTAAAGGGCAAAAAAAGGGCGAATCGGGCATTCGTGGACATTTTATCCAGAATGCCCATTTTGGCGTTTCTAAATGCGGACAAAAGGAATTTTAACAAAGAATTGGAGGTTACAGAATGAAAATGAATCAGATGAAAACATTGTTGACGGCAGTCGCGGTTTTTGACATGGCCTATGTAGGTTTTGTCAGTGCGGAGGATATGATTTACCGCATCAAAAAGTGGAGGAAGAAGAAAAAGAAGTCCAACAGGACATAAAACAACTCGCAGATCGTTTTATCATCTTCATCGCGGCGTTTGGCAACCGAAAGCATCATGTACCTTGTAAATACGATTGCTGTATGGGCGTTCAGCGCATCATAAGACAGGCTCCGGCACTCCTTTACAAGCCGTAAATACGATTTACAGGATTTGAAGAACACTTCGATATCCCAGCGTTTCCCATAGATACGGATAATCTCTTCCTCAGAAATATCCATGTCTGTGCTGATCAGGGCAAGCCAGTCTTTGCGGTTGCTTTTGTTGCGGACACACACGATCCTGGCCGGAAGAGTTTTTCCGTCCTTTTGGATGGTTACGTCTATGGAAAGCAGATATTTGGATCGGCCGCGTCGTTTCCGGTTCATACCATAGATTTCCTTGATGTTGAGTTTCTTTCCCTAATAAAGATATTTGGTTTTCCCTTTCTTTATCATGGCAATAGTATCCAGACCACGCTCTTTTTTCAGGGTAATGATCGTCTTGGGAGACGAAAACCAGCTGTCAAAAAGGATATATCTTGCAGTAATCCCGGCTTTCTGTGCCGCGGCAACAAGCTCAACCATAACATCAGTTGCTTTCCTGCGCGATTGGCTGCGGCGTTTTCCTGCAAGGGAACGGCCGTCACATGGATTAGCCTCGCAGAGCAGGTTTTTATCCTCTGGTTCTGAAAGGAGGCAGTAATCAACCGGGACAAAGGAATTCCCGTCAGACCAGCCGAGGGTAAGCATGCGGTATCCACGCTTGAATTTCATAGAACAATGATCAAAGACATTGGCCAGGAGTTCTGTTTTCCTTGATCTGGAGCGGTCAAAGAGGCTGTCATCGACAATAAAAACATCTTTGCGGTTTTCATCTGTAAGGGGCTTCATGAAATCAATGATAATCCTGGACGACAGAAGGACAATAAAGCGCTGCCAGTTAATCTTTGCATTGTTAAGAAAACGGTACATCGTATTTTTAGAAAAAGTACAGTCGGAGGTACCAGTTCTGCGCTGCATATAATCACTGCGGTCTGAAAAGATCAGGCAGAGCAGATAACGGAAGATATCCATGACAGGAACGCCTTTGGCTTTTCCTGCATTGCATTTGAAGAGGAGCTTTCCAATCCGAAACTCGTGAATAAATTTTGCAGAAAAATCGGAAATCTCTTTTCTGTTGTCCTGGTTCTGTGGTATACTTGACATGGCATAAATCTCCTTGCTGTGTTATTGTTTGTCGCAATTCAATTATACCATGCAGGCGCAGGTTTGTGCCATTTTTATGCGCTAAAGTATTGAGTTTTCAAGGTTCATCACACCAAATGGTGTGGGAAGTTTGAGTTTATAAGTAATCAAAATATAAACTAGGAGATGCAAACATGCAGGAAGTATTGGAATTTTTGAAAAAGTGCGGAACATATTATCTGGCTACGGTGGAAGGTGACCAGCCGCGGGTGCGCCCGTTCGGGACAATCCATCAGTTTGAGGGAAAACTGTATATCCAGACAGGTAAGGTGAAGGATGTAACAGCGACCATTTCTTCCTTTACGGATGAACCCAAAGAGTTTCGGTTTTAATCGGTATAACATATATAAAAAATCCCCGTCCGGTTTAATCCGGGCAGGGGACATACTACAGATTATGTTTTGAAGCTCGTTGTTTTGCAATATCGTATACCTTTCAGGCATCCCCTGAATTCACGCGCTGGAGCGTAGTTTGATTTTCAGAAGCCCTGTGAGATTGTTGTCACCTTTGTTGCCCAGCGGTTTGCCAAGGCCGCTTCAGAAACGGGCAGGTGGTTCTGGCTCACTTTGTCTATTGCCTTACGGACAAGCTTCCGGGGAC
>JAJQCU010000402.1 GCA_021202575.1 Lachnospiraceae bacterium | reverse complement strand
ATTTCCGATATTTACGTGGAGGCCATTCCGGACTTGTCCGACGATTTTATCCGCGGCATGGACGCATCCTCTGTTCTGGCTGAGGAAAACAGCGGCGTCGTCTATTATAATTTTGATGGCGAGGAACAGGATGTGTTTCAGACGCTGGCGGAGGCCGGAATCAATTACATCCGTCTGCGGGTCTGGAATGATCCCTATGATGAGAACGGAAACGGCTACGGCGGCGGCAACAACGATCTGGCCACAGCCATAGAACTGGGGAAACGGGCCACCACCTGGGGTATGAAGGTTTGCATTGATTTCCATTATTCAGATTTCTGGGCGGACCCGAAGCGGCAGCACGCTCCCAAGGCCTGGGCGGACATGGATATTGATGAAAAAAGTCAGGCTCTTTATGACTTTACCATAGACAGCCTGACGCAGCTTCTGGACGCCGGCGTGGATGTAGGCATGGTGCAGATCGGCAATGAGATCAACAACGGCATGTCCGGGGAAACAGATGTATCCGCCGTCATGCAGCTTCTGGACGCCGGCAGCCGGGCGGTTCGGGAAATCTCCAAGACCTGTGGGCAGGATATTCAGATTGCGGTTCATTACACCAATATTGACGATGAAGGAGAAATAGCGACCCACGCAGCGGAGCTTGCGGAGTACGGAATTGATTATGACGTGTTCGGCCTGTCCTATTATCCCTTCTGGGACGGCACCAATGAAAATATGCAGGCCGTCGCAGCGCTGATTCAGGAAAATTACGGCAAACAGGTCATGATCGTGGAAACCTCCTACTGCTATACTCTGGAGGACGGGGACGGCACGGGAAACAGCTTCGCCAGCGCCGATGAGCTGGTGGAAGGGTACGGTGCCACCGTACAGAGCCAGGCAACCATGATCCGGGATATCTGCGCTGCGGCCAATGAGGCCGGCGTGATCGGCGTGTTCTACTGGGAGGGCGTCTGGATTCCCGTGGGAGAAGCAGATTATGACGCCAATTTTCCTGTCTGGGAGGAATACGGCAGCGGCTGGGCCAGCAGCTACGCAGCGGATTATGACCCGGAGGACGCCGGAAAGTATTACGGCGGCTGTTCCTGGGATAATCAGGCCATGTTTGATTTTGACGGATATCCGCTGGCGTCTCTGAAGGTCTTCGGATATCTAAAAGGCGGCAATGAGGCCGAACCCGCCGTGGACTACATTCCGGATGTATACTATACCGGCAATGTGGGCAGCGAGCCTGCTCTTCCCGAAACCGTGCCGGTCATTTACAACAACCGTTCCCTCAATCAGGAGACAGCCGTTATCTGGAACGCGGAGCAGCTTAACTCCATTGACACCAGTATCAACGGCACCTATGAGATTTCCGGCGTCACTGAGGATGGTGATTCCGTCACCTGCCAAGTGGAGATAAAATCCATCAATCTGGTCACTAACCCCAGCTTTGAGGAATACACTGACGCCCACACCGCATCCGGCTGGACTGTCACCTACGTCGGCGATGAAAATCCCACGGATTTTCAGGTTCACGCGTACGACGCCACCACCGGAGAGGTTTCCTTCCATTTTTATTCAGCGGAAAATGATATGGAATTCCAGATTGAACAGACCATCGATGATCTGGAACCGGGCACCTATCAGCTGACTGTCAACGCCCAGGGGTATGACGCCTCCGGCGACGCAGAGGCATACCTGTTCGCAAGTTCAAATGGCGGCGAAGAACAGACTGCCTCGTATACTCTCACCGGCTGGGCAGAGTGGAAAAAGCCCACCATTGAAATTACTCTTCAGGAAAGCGGCTCCATCTCCTTCGGCGTACGCATAAAATGCGCCGCAGAAAGCTGGGGCAGCGTGGACGACTTTACGCTGATTCAGATTTCCGACTAGCACAGCATAAGAAGGAAGAAGGCACTCCTCCAGTTTTCTCTGACTGGAGAGTGCCTCTTTTTTCTTTAACGCAGTACGCAGATGGACTGCCCCGGCAGGGTGACCGTATTGTCTGTCAGAGAGACCTCCTCCTCTCCCACCGTCAGGCAGTTCTGAAGCTCCATGCCCTCCAGCGCGGTGCCGGTCAGGTCAATGGTTGTTGCTTCCGTGTCCGTATTGTAGAGAATGGCAATGGTACTCTCCTCCCATGTCTTCATGATGGCCGCGGTATCCCCGCCTGTCAGCTCCTCCACAATGGTAATCTCACCCCGGGCGATCTCCGGATTCTGGTTGCGCATCAGAAGTGCTTCCTTGTAATAAGAAAGAATGGAAGTATCATCAGACAGCTGATCATCCACCGCAGCGAATGCGGAGCCAATGCCCTGAGTCATATTCTCCGGTCCCACGGTCATTCCTGTGGTGTCCGTGTCCGACCAGTACATGGGAATGCGCTTATTTTCATCGGACTGGCCCTTGCTCATCATGCCGATCTCCTCGCCGTAATAGACGAAAGGGCTGCCGTTCATGGTCATCAGAAGGCCGCAGGCCATTTTCATGTTGCTCTCGTTATTCTGCAGGTTATTGGCCACCCGCACCTGGTCATGGTTGGTCAGGAAGGGCGCGTCGATATAATCCGCGTACACCGCCGAATAGGTCTGCTGGTCGGTCAGCATGGTATTCACAAATTTCTCCGCGGTGGCTGTTCCCATGGCCGTCTTCTCAATGACGCCGTCCACGCTGGAATTGGGGAAATTAAAGAAGCTGGGCGTCTCGCTGGCATAATAGGATTCGATGGTGGAGCTGCCCGCCCACACCTCGCTGACCATATAAAAGTCCGGGTTGGTCTCACAGCAATAGGTGTAAAGCCAGTTCAGGACACTTCTGTTCAGCTCGCCGTCCGTCTCGTCAAAATGCATGGCGGCGTCCATACGGAAGCCGTCAACCCCCAGCTCCAGCCAGAAATCCGCGATATTTTCCAGCTCCTCTTTCAGAGCCTCACATTCCAGATTTAAGTCCGGCATTTCCGAAGAAAACTCTCCCTCGTAGTACCACTCCGCGCCCGCTGTCGCCCCCGGAATCTCATACCAGACACCGCTCTCCTGCTCTCTGGAGAAATGATAATATTCCACATAGGGGCAAACCGTCACATCCGGCTCCTCCTCCGCTCCAAGAGACGCCAGATACGCACAGGCCGTGGTAAACCACTCGTGCTGGGAGGAGGAATGATTGATGACCATATCAATAATCAGGCGAATCCCCCGGCTGTGGCACTCCTCCACCAGATTCTCAAAATCCTCAATGGTGCTGTACACCGGATCAATATCATAATAATCCGTCACATCATACTTGTGATAGGAGGGCGAGGGCATGATGGGCATGAGCCAGATGCCGTTAAAACCCATGTCCGCGATATAGTCCAACTTTTCCGTGACGCCGTTTAAGTCACCGATTCCGTCGCCGTCGCTGTCATAAAAGGAATAGACGAAAATTTCGTAATAATTGCGGTAATTGTCGTCGACAATATTTAACTCCACCGCCGTTTCACTGCCCGTTCCCTGCGCCGCGCTCTCCCCTGTGCCCGACGCCGAGCAGCCCGAAAGAAGCGCTGTCAGAAGCGCGAGGGCAAGGCACAGGCTCAAAAGCCGCTGTCTGACTGGTGTTTTTGTTTCCCGTTTTCTTTTCCACTGGTTTTCCATAAATACCCCCATTTTTCTTTGTGATTGATATCAGCAGACCTTCCTTATTTAATTCCTCTTACTTCCGGCAGCTGTGTTAAATGATTTCAATTCTGCACCGATGCACCTTGTCCTTTCGATAATACCCAATACCAACCAGAATGATTCTCCCGGTCGTCTTTGGGGGTTCTCCAAGCTTTCCCTGAAATTTCAGCGCATAGTTATTTTTCTTAATCTGCCTCAGCGCATTTTCCGGAGAAGCGTCCACTTTCAGCTCAATAATAATACCGTCATCTGACCGGTTATACGGATAAAAAATATAATCTACATAACCAATACCGGCCTGATCTTCCCGTTCTATATTATATTTATTTCTCGCGGCAATATAGGCGAGCTTTACACTGCCGGAAAGTTCCGCTTCATCATTATATGCTTTCAGCGGCGACTCAGTGGTATGCACGATGGCCAGAACCTCTCCAACCGTATCCTCATCTCCATCATATGTCGCCTGTAATATTCGTGCGGATTCCTTTTCCAGTTCACGCATATAACTGTACTTCGGTTCCGTCCGTATAATCTTATCGAACTCAAATTCAAGCTCTCTGTTCGGGATTCGAACATATCCGCCGCAATAATTCAAATATCCATACACGGTCATAACCGATAAAATCTCATCTCTGTATTTTAACACCGGTGCCGTGGATGCATACTCTGAAATGTCCGCTTCTATCGGTTCCCCCGCCGCAAGCAGCATGACAGCATCCCTTACCCCATCAATATCATTCAGCACATAGTCCTTCAGTTCATCATATTCCCCCGCTTTTGCCCAGTAATTCCTGATACTGTTTCTCGTAAGGGCAAGCACAACGGAATTGGGATTGTATATACTGCTCCCATCTTCTCTTTGATATCCATCATACCAGGCCGTCAGATCAGCCCTTGAGAAGGCCGGTCTGCAATTTTTCAGATATCGCCTGTAAAGCCCGTCAACCTCTTCATCCGTAAATCCAAAATACTGATCATATATTTCACTGTTTGCCATGTTATATTCATCAAAGTGGTTCATCGTGTCACTGGCGGAATATTTCTTAATCGGAAGGACTCCGGTCAGATACGCCATTTCCACATACGCCCTGCCCTTCGTCATATCCCCAAGGAAGGCGGTAAATTTCCCCCTGTCCTCTTCCGTGAAATAATTCCTGTGAAAAACGTAATCCCACTCGTCAAAAACTAACACAAATTTCTCGTTTTTGTGAGCCAGTGATATAATGCGCAGAATGGCTCCCATGGAATCCTCATTGTCAATCTCCGCATCGGGATACGCTTTTTGTAAATCAAGTATCAGCCTCTTTTTTATTGTCCCGATATATTGTTCATAGGATCCGCAATCCGCCACATCCCTGCTGAAATCAATATAAATCAGATTATGCCGGTTCAGATGCTTTTTGTAATCCTCATTCCGGGAAATGTCCAGATGAGCAAACACTTCCTCTCCATCAATTCCCCTGCCGAAAAACGCCCCAAACATTGCCGCCACAACCCATTTTCCAAACATCCGCGCC
>JAJQCU010000264.1 GCA_021202575.1 Lachnospiraceae bacterium | reverse complement strand
CTCCTCCTCGTCATACTGCCGGAAAGCCCGAAAACGCCCCGCCAGCAGGGCAAGAGAATCCTCTATTCCCTTCAAAAGCCCTTCCTTATATAACGCCACCGCCAGAATCCCCAGCGGCACCGCCACGATCATGCCGGTCACTCCCCCCAGTCGATATCCGGCATACAGCAAAAACAGTGTGGGAATGGGAGGCATCCCCAGAGATTCTCCCACATATTTGGGCTGAATCATCTGCCGCACCAGCTGGGCTCCCCCTATCAGCGCGATCAGGCCCAGCGCCTTCACTATCTGGCCGTTGAGCAGGCAGATGAGCGCCCAGGGTGCCAGAACGATGGTGGTACCAAACACCGGCAGCATGTCCAAAACGGCGATTCCCAGCGCCGCCAGAGGAAAATACCTGACTCTCAGACGCCCCAGGCAGACCGTCAGGAGCAGATAAATCCAGACCTCAATCCGGATCTGCGCCCGGAAATATCCTCCGACAGAATGGGAAATGCTGTTCCTGACCACCTCCACATTGTGTCTCAGGTTCTCCGGGAGCCTGTTAAGAACCCTTGCCAGCGAATCCCTGTCAAGCACAAAGAAAAAGACAGCGATCAGGCACATGATAACGCTGATGAACACATTGCCCAGCTGACCGGCCGCGGAAGCCGCAATCCCGGCCGCCCTGTCCAAAAGGAAGCTGCTCAGGCTGTTCAGTGCGTTCCCCACTGTATCTGAGCTGTTGGACAGGAAATTCAGAATAGAGGAGACCTGCTCCTCAGGCAGGAAGAATAAAAGCTTCTGCAATATATCATCCAGGCCGCTGGAATCCTCAAGAAGGCCGTTCCACAGCTCCGGCAGATCATACAAGAAGCGGCCAATCATACTGACCAGCAGGCTGCACAGGCCGTACAAAACCAGCACCACCAGCCCGATGACCAGGGCAATCACCACAACCATGCTCACCTTCCACTTCAACCGCAGGTGCTTTTCCACGAGATTGACTACCGGGGTCACAATCCAAGCAATAATCCCCGCCACCACAAAGGGCATGAAAAACACGAGGATCCGCGGAATCAGCCAGAGCGCCAGCAGCAGAACCGCCAGAGGAAAGATTAAATTCAGAGCGATTTTCAGATTCGTGTGTTTCCTGTCGTTCACTCAAACTCCTTTCAGCGCCAGCCGGTCTATATACGCGTAAATTTCATCTCTGCCCTCTTTTGTTAGGGCGGAATAGGGAAAAATCTCCGTTCCCTTTTTCAGCTCCAGGCCGGTCCGCAGAAGCTTCTTTTGCTTCTCTGACTGGCTGCGTTTGATTTTGTCCGCCTTGGTGGCGATGATCACTGGTGAAAAGCCCTGATCACAGATCCAAGAATACATCAGCCGGTCGTTGGCGGAGGGCTCATGCCGGATATCCACCAGCAGAAAAACCGAGGCCAGCATCCGGGAGGTGTGCAGATATTTTTCAATCATCTTCCCCCACTGCGCCCGGATCTCTTCCCTCGCGCTGGCGTAGCCGTAGCCCGGCAAATCCACAAAATACAGCTCTCCCGGAATCTTCTCCGGCGATTGCTTTTTCTCCCGCTCCGGGAGTGATTTCTCTTCAATGCTGTCCACAACCGCTCCGATCTCCCCGGCAGCCCCCTCATGATAGCATTTCACATGATAAATATTCACCGGCCGGGTTTTCCCCGGCTGAGCGCTGGTGCGGGCCAGGTTTTTCCGGTTTAAAAGGCCGTTTATCAGGCGGGACTTTGCCACATTGCTCTTTCCCGCGAAAGCGATCTCCATATACTGATTGTCAGGGAAGGTACTGGTGACACCACATACCGTTTCCAGCTGTACATCCTTGATAATCATCTTATTTTCCTTTCATTGCGCACCCGGGACTGGCCGCTTCCGCCGCGGTTTGGCCGCCCCTGGCAGCAATGTCCTTTTCCCATTTCATCTCGAGCCCGGAACCGGCCGCTTCCGCCGCGGTCTGACCGACCCTGACAGCAATCCTTTTCCTTTCAATCCCGCGCCAGCACCTCCGCCAGCACTTCCTTCATGTCAGACACCGGGACAATTTTCATGTCCCCGATGATCTCCTCATTCATCTCCTCCAGATCCTTTTTATTTTCCAGGGGAATCAGCACCTTCTTCATGCCCGCCATGTTGGCCGCCAGCATCTTTTCCTTTAAGCCGCCGATAGGCAGCACTCTGCCCCGCAAGTTGATCTCGCCGGTCATGGCGGTCAGGTGATCCGCCGGTATACCGGCAACGGCGCTGGCCATGGCGGAGGCCATGGTGATGCCGGCGCTGGGGCCGTCCTTGGGCACCGCCCCCTCCGGAATATGGATATGAAAATTATGCTTTTCAAAATAATCCTCCGCCACCCCATACTCCGCCGCGATGCTCCTCACATAGCTGTAGGCGATCTGCGCGGATTCCTGCATGACATCGCCCATCTGCCCGGTCAGTCTCAGCTCTCCCTTTCCCGGCATGGTGTTGACCTGAATCTCCAGGGTGACGCCGCCCACGCTGGTCCAGGCCAGCCCCCGGACGATTCCGATTTCAGGCTTCTGGCCCACATGCTCCTGGTCATACTTTTCCTTACCCAGATATTCCGTCAGATCCGGAACATCAATGCGCAGACTGCCCGGCTGCGCCGTGCCGCTGACAAATTTTCTGGCGGACTTGCGGTACAGATCGGCCAGACAGCGCTCCAGATTTCGGACGCCCACCTCCCTCGTATAGGAGGCAATCAACTTGCGGATGGCGTCGTCAGTGATCTCCACTCCGCCGTCCTCCATACCATGGTCGCGGGCCTGCTTGGGCGCCAGGTGCTCCCTGGCAATGTGAAATTTCTCATTGGCCGTGTAGCCGGTGATCTGAATCACGTCCATCCTGTCCAGCAGCGGGCTGGGGATATTGGAGGTATCGTTGGCCGTAGCAATGAACAGCACCTCGCTCAAGTCGATGGGAAGCTCCAGATAATGATCCCGAAACTGCCGGTTCTGCTCGCTGTCCAGCACCTCCAGCAGGGCGGAGTAGGCGTCCCCCCTATAATCCCGGCTGACCTTGTCTATCTCATCCAAAAGAAGCACCGGGTTCTTCACTCCCGCCTGGCGGATAGCTGTGGCAATCCGGCCCGGCATGGCGCCGATATAGGTCTTCCTGTGTCCCCGGATCTCCGCCTCATCCCGGATTCCGCCCAGACTGATGCGCACATATTCCTTCTGCAGAGCCTCCGCCACGGAACGGGCGATGGAGGTCTTGCCGGTGCCGGGAGGCCCCACCAGACACAGAATCGAGCTGTGGCTTTCCGGGTGGTAGGCCCGCACCGCCAGAAATTCCAGGATGCGCTCCTTCACCTTCTCCAGGCCGTAGTGGTCCCTCTCCAGAATCTCCTCCGCCCTGCCGATGTCCAGACAGTCCTCGCTCATCTTATCCCAGGGCATCTCCAGGAGCATTTCAATATAGTTGCGCTCCACGCTGGCCTCGGAGCTGTTGCCGGCCACACTACGCAGGCGTTTGATTTCCTTGTAAATCTTTTCCTTCACCTCGTCGGAGGCCTGGAGCTGTTCTACCCCGGCCTCAAACTGATCCGCGTCCGAACCGGCCGGGTCCTCTCCCAGCTCCTCCCGGATGGCGCGAAGCTGTTCCCTGAGCATATATTCCTTCTGCTGCTTATCCACCCGCTCCTTCACCTTCGCGTTCAGCTCCTCGCGGACTTTGCCGATGTAGGCCTCGTCCGCCAGGATCTAACAGACCGTGTCATACCGCTCCATCAGGTCAATGCCGTTTAAGACCTGCTGCTTTTTTTGCACGGGAAGGGGCAGGGTGGCCGCCGCGAAATCCAGGCAGCTTCCCAGCTTCTGATTTTTTTCCAGAAATTCTACCAGGCCTCCTCCGGCGTTGGGATAGTACTGCAGATACTCCGCCAGCTCTATTTCCAGCTGGCGGCGCAGGGCTTCCTTATCCAGCCGTTCCAGGCTCTCCTCATCCGCCTCCGGCGCGGGGCGCACCACAGCGCTCAGATACCCATCCTCCTGATCTACGCTTTCCAGCTCAGCCCTCTCCATCCCCAGAGCCACCACCCGACGGGTTTTCCCGGCCAGCCTGGAAATCTGGCGGATCCGCACGATGGTGCCGACTGTCTCCACATCATCCCTGCCCGGATCCTCGGTGCTGACATACTTCTGGCAGGTCACGAACACCCTCTGCTGCGAGTCCATGGCCCGCTCCACGGCCTGGACAGACTTTTCCCGCGTCACGTCAAAGTGCAGATTGATATCCGGGAATACGACCATGCCGCGCAGAGCCACCATGGGAAGGCGGACCTGATTTTGTTCTTCTTCTGTTTCTGTCACGTTTTGTTCTTCGTTTGCCATTTTATCCGTTTTGTAAAAAAAGCAGGCGCCACATCTGCAGCGCCTCTCCACATTTATCTGCGGTGTATGATTTTCGGAGCCTCTTTTTTCTCCACTGCCGCTTTTGTAATAATGCACTTTTCAATTGTCGGGTCGCTGGGAACCTCATACATGGTATCCATCAGAATATTCTCCACAATGGTGCGAAGTCCTCTGGCTCCCGTCTTTTTCTCCATCGCCTGGTCCGCGATGGCCTCAATGGCGTCCGGCTCAAACTCCAGCGCCACATCATCATACTTCATCAGCTTCTGATACTGCTTCACCAGAGCGTTCCTGGGCTCCTGCAGGATGCGGACCAGAGCGTCTCTGTCCAACCCCTCCAGATTTACCATCACCGGAACGCGGCCGATAAACTCCGGAATCAGCCCGAATTTGATCAGATCCTGGGTGGTCACCTCCGCGAACAGCTCTCCCGCTTCCCTGTTGATCTTGTGGGTCACGTCCTGATTAAAGCCGATGGCCGAGCGGTCCAGGCGGGAGGCGATAATCTGCTCCAGTCCTGAGAACGCGCCGCCGCAGATAAACAGGATATTGGTGGTATTGATGGGGATCAGCTCCTGCTGGGGATGCTTGCGCCCACCCTGGGGAGGCACACTGGCCTCCGTGCCCTCGATCAGCTTCAGCAGCGCCTGCTGCACGCCCTCGCCGGACACATCCCTGGTGATGGACACATTCTCGCCCTTCTTGGTAATCTTGTCAATCTCCTCACTGTAGACAATGCCGTGCTCCGCCGTGGCGACATCGTAATCCGCCGCCTGAATCAGCATCAGCAGGATATTCTCCACATCCTCGCCCACAT
>JAJQCU010000231.1 GCA_021202575.1 Lachnospiraceae bacterium | reverse complement strand
GTACTGCGACAAGAGATACGGAGACTGGCCCGCCCCCATTGAAGTGAAGCCTTATGAAAACCCGGAATGGATGCTTCTCTCTTATGGCAAACTGGTGACGGTCTCCTCCGGCGTTCAAGCAGAGGCCGTGACCGATGAGAACTGCCATACCTGGTGGAAGGCCGGCAATAACAGCAACGCATGGGCTCAGATTAACCTTGGGAAACCGATGGATGTCCGGGCTGTCCAGATCAACTTTATGGACGATAATGTCAGAGCTGATGACCCGGACCCTGAGTGGGTTCATGTGGGACTGACGGAAATGCGCTATATCGATACGCGCCGACAGTATACCCGCTGGCTGCTGGAGGGCTCCCTGGATGGCAGGCATTATTTTACCATCGAGGATAAACGGGAGGCTGAAACCGACCTGCCTCACGATCTGATTGTGATGGAGGGTGGTTGCCAGTTACGCTATCTGAAGCTGACCGTCCTGGCTCTTCCATACGGGGAGGAAATCTGCGTCTCCGGAATCCGTGCGTTCGGGTTCTGTGACGGAGCCTGCCCTGCACAGGTAACGCATGTGGAAACAGAATGGCTGTCAGACCTGGACATCCTTTTCAAATGGGAAGATCAACAAGCCGTGGGCTACAACATCCTGTGGGGCTGCGCGCCTGACAGGCTTTATCACAGCTATATGGTATATGGCAAAACCGAACAGAAAATCGGAGCCCTGGTCAAAGGACAGCCGCTGTTTTTCCGGGTAGACGCGTTTAATGAATGTGGGATCACGGAAGGGATTGTACAGGGAGCAGATTAACAGAATTTTTCCACCTGTGTGGATGCTGATTTAACAGCTTATTTACATTGCAATAAATTGCATGCAAATGGTCTGTCGGATTGCAGCCACGCAGGTGGAAATTTTCAGGTGGTGTATTCCATCGTTTTATGTTATACTGAAACGAAGTAGTGGTTATCAGAAAATATGTGTAATCAAAAACCAATGAAAAGGAGAGCAATGCCATGAAAATGACATTCCGCTGGTACGGTTCCAAAAGCGACAGCGTCACCTTAAGCCAGATTAAGCAGATCCCCGGCATGAGCGGGCTGATGGGATTTCTGGACTACAAGGCGGCCGGAGAGGTCTGGACTGAGGAAGAAATCAAAGCCTACATCGATGAGGTGCACGAAGCGGGCCTGGAGTGCGAGGTCATCGAGTCCGTCAACGTCCACGAGGACATCAAGCTGGGGCTGCCCACAAGAGATCAGTACATTGAGAATTACCGCGTCACCATCCGCAATCTGGCAAAATACGGCGTCAAGGTGATCGTCTATAATTTCATGCCGGTCTTTGACTGGCTGCGCACCGACCTGGCGAGGGTCATTCCCGAGGATGGCTCCAACAGCCTGTATTTTGATGAGGCCGAGCTGGGCGACATGGGGCCGCTGGACATTGTGCGCAATACCATCGACAACTGCAACGGCTTCTCTCTGCCCGGCTGGGAACCGGAAAGGCTGGCGGAGCTGGAAAAGACGCTGAAGCTCTACGAATCTGTCACCCCTGACGACCTGCGGGCCAATTATCAGTATTTCCTGGAGGGCATCATTCCCACCTGTGAGGAGTGCGGCGTGGTGATGGCCTGCCACCCGGACGACCCGGCCTGGCCTATCTTCGGTCTGCCGCGCATTGCCCACAGCCAGGAGGATTTTGATAAAATCGTGAAGCTGTATGACTCTCCGTGCAACACCCTCTGCCTTTGCACCGGCTCGCTCGGCTCCAATCCGGACAATGACATTCCCGCCATCATCCGCCATTTCGGGGAGATGAACCGCATCGGCTGCCTGCATGTGCGCAACATCAAATATCTGGGACACCACAAGTTCCGGGAGGCGGCGCACTTATCGAGCACCGGGGATCTGGATTTATTTGAAATCATGAAGGCTGTCTACGATACCTGTCCGGACACTTATATCCGCCCGGACCACGGACGCATGATCTGGGGAGAAGTAGGGCGGCCCGGGTACGGGCTGTATGACAGGGCGCTGGGCGCCACTTATTTAAACGGACTGTGGGAAGCGATCTGTAAATTATCCGAATAATAATGAAATGACTATGATGTCACAGACACTGATCATAATTATAATGACCTGACATATGGAATAGCTGGTACCTGCCTTGTCCATTGATCAATCAAAACAGTTACAGTTTTACTTCTGTTTTTTTGGGGTAATAATTTTATAACACTTGCGCTGCAGTAAACAGCAGCAGAACGGAGCATAAAATGCTGCACTTAAATTATGAAGGAATAAAGGACCGCACTGCCTGGGAAGCTATTGGCGTTACCCTGCCGGACTACGACTGGACTCAAATGTGCGCCGCAACGAAGGAGAATCCTACCTGGGTACACTTCGGCGCGGGCAATATTTTCCGCGGTTTTATCGCCGGTTTGCAGAACTCCCTCTTAAATCAGGGACTGGCCGAAACCGGCATCATCGCGGCGGACACCTTTGACTATGAGATCATCGACAAAATCTATGATCCTTTTGACAACATGACCCTGATGGTCAGTCTGCTGCCGGACGGGGCGCTGAAAAAAGAGGTGATTGCCTCCATCGCCAGGGGTTATCGCGCCGGGGCCGCTTATTCCGAAGACCTGGCGGCCTTAAAGGAAATTTTCCGCAGTCCATCCCTGCAGATGGTCAGCTTCACCATCACGGAAAAGGGCTATGCCCTGACCAACATCAAGGGCGAATTCTTCCCCTTTGTGGAGGCGGATTTTCAAAATGGTCCGGCAAAGTGCTCCCACGCCATGTCGCTTCTGACCGCCCTTCTGCTGGAGCGGTATCAGGCTGGCGGCGCGCCCCTGGCCTGTGTCAGCATGGACAACTGCTCTCACAACGGCGAAAAGCTGCGCGCGAGCGTTATGACCGTGGTGGAAAAGTGGCTGGAAAACGGCCTGATTTCACAGGATTTCGCGGACTGGGTGCAAAAGGAGGAGAATGTCTCCTTCCCCTGGTCCATGATTGACAAAATCACACCCCGCCCCGCCGCGGTGGTGGAAAAGGTTCTGACTGAGGCGCAGGTTGCGGACATGGCCCCGGTCATCACCTCCAAAAACACCTTCATCGCGCCCTTTGTCAACGCGGAAGAGCCCCAGTACCTGGTCATCGAGGACCGTTTCCCTAACGGCCGGCCGCCGCTTGAAAAGGCGGGAGTCTATATGACCGATCGCGACACGGTGAATAACACCGAGAAAATGAAAGTCACCACCTGTCTGAATCCGCTTCATACAGCCCTGGCCGTCTATGGCTGCCTGCTGGGCTTTTCGACGATCGCGGAGGAAATGAAGGACCCGCAGTTAAAGGCACTTGTGGAGAAAATCGGTTACACCGAGGGGCTGCCTGTGGTCGTGGACCCGAAAATCTTAAGCCCCGAAGCTTTCCTGAAGGAGGTATTGGAGAAACGTCTGCCCAACCCGTTTATGCCGGACACCCCGCAGCGCATCGCCACCGACACCAGCCAGAAGGTAGGCATCCGCTACGGCGAGACCATCAAAAGCTATGTTGCCAGGCCTGACCTGGATCCGGCCGACCTGACATACATTCCTCTGGCCATCGCCGGATGGCTTCGCTATCTGCTGGCGGTGGACGATGAAGGGAACGCTTTCGAATGCAGCAGCGATCCCATGCTTGCCACGCTGCAGAGCCAGCTTCAGGATGTGAAACCGGGGAAGCCCGAAAGCCTGGGGAACAGCTTAAAGCCGATCCTTTCAAACAAAATCCTTTTTGGCTCCGACCTGACTGCCTTAGGCCTGGAAGAAAAAATCGAGATGATGGTCAGAAAAATGCTGGCCGGATCTGGCGCTGTTCGCCGCACCTTGCAGGAATATTTATAGAATTCTTTGCCCGGAGTGCGGCAAGTGAAAGCTGAACTGTTGAAGGCTTTCATCAGGATATGCTGATAACAGCCGGAACCAAATGAAAGTAACTGTCAACAGAATCAAGAGAATAAATGCGTGGAGAGAGAAAAAATGTTATTTCCGGAGATATTACAGAAACGATATCATGAGACATTTGACTGCAATCATGTCGGCACACAACAGCCCCGCAATTATTATATTCCGTTTGCACCGGAGGAGGATGCTTTTGCGGAGAGGGAAGCTTCTTCGCGCTTTCATCTCCTGAGCGGAATCTGGGACTTTGTTTATCTGAACAGCTGCCAGGAGCTGTGGGATGTTTCACCGGAATCTCTCAGCGCGCAGAAGACGCTGATAAAAGTGCCGGGCTGCTGGCAGCTGCAGGGATATGACAGACCGCAGTATGTCAATACCCGTTATCCCATTCCCTTTGATCCGCCGTATGTACCGGATGATACTCCCATGGGAATATATCAGAGAAATTTTCCGCTGAAAATGGAGAAGGACAAAGAGTACTTCCTGAATCTGGAGGGAGTGGACAGCTGCTTTTACCTTTATGTCAATGATTGTTTTGTCGGCTACAGCCAGGTCAGCCATAATATGAGCGAATTTGACCTGACGTCCTTTTTGCAGGACGGGGATAATACCATTCAGATCGCTGTCCTGAAGTGGTGCAGCGGAACCTATCTGGAGTGCCAGGATAAATGGCGCCTGTCCGGAATTTTCAGGGATGTATATCTGTTGGAGAGGCCAAAGGCCAGGGTGGTTTCTTACCATGTACATACCAGACTGAATGAGGATTTTTCAGAGGCCTCTGTCATGGTTGAGCTGTGGGGTACGCCGGGGCTTACCGGAACCATTCAATCGTCAGAATCTGATAACGGAGATGAAACACAGCCCTTCACGCTGGATGAAACCGGCGCCTGCGGGATTACTATCCTTAATAAAAAGCCCCGCCTTTGGAGCGCGGAGCAGCCGAACCTGTATGAAATCCGGATCAGCACCCCCGGGGAAGTTATCGGAGAAAGGGTGGGAATCCGCAGTGTCTGCGTACGGAAAAACCGCTTTCTCGTCAACGGCAGGGCCATCCATCTGAAGGGGGTAAACCGCCACGACTTCAGCGCCTCAAACGGAGCCGCTGTTACAAGGGAGGAAATGTGGAATGACCTGTGCCTGATGAAGAAATTAAATATCAACGCGGTCAGAACCTCACACTATCCCAACGCGCCGGAATTTCCACAGATCAACGACAGGCAAGGAATCTATCTGCTCGAGGAGGAGGATATACAGGCGCATGGAAGCTCAAGCGCCAGCAT
>JAJQCU010000313.1 GCA_021202575.1 Lachnospiraceae bacterium | reverse complement strand
GATGAGCACATTGTCCTCCATGGTCACAATCAGGTCATGGTGGGCCGCCTGGATAAGCAGGGCCCGCTCATCAATAGGCTTGATGAAACGGCCGTTCACCACCGTAATATCCAGCCCCTGCCCCTTTAAGATCTCACGGACCTCCATGGCTTCCTCCACCATGCTGCCCACGGCAAAGACCGCCACCCGGCTGCCCTGATGAAGGACCTCGCATTTCCCCATCAGAACGGGCTCCTGATATTCCTCAAAATCCTGACAAGCCCTGCCCCTGGGATAGCGGACCGCCACCGGACAGGACTGCTCCAGGGCAAATTTCAGCATCATCGCCAGCTCCCAGTCATTTTTGGGCGCCAGAATGTGCATATTGGGCATGGAGGATAAATAAGAATAATCGAACACGCCCTGATGGGTCTCCCCGTCGCTGCCCACGATCCCCGCTCTGTCAATGGCAAAGACCACCGGCAGATTCTGAATGCAGACGTCGTGGAGAATCTGGTCATAGGCCCGCTGCAGGAAGGAGGAATAAACCGCCACCACCGGCCGGTAGCCTCCCACCGCCAAGCCCGCCGCGAAGGTCACCGCGTGCTGCTCCGCGATCCCCACGTCAAAAAACCTCTCCGGGAAGCGCTTCTGGAAGCGGGTCAGCCCGGTGCCGCCGGACATGGCCGCCGTGATGGCGACCACCTTCGGATTTAACTCTCCCAGCTTGCAGACCGCTCCCGAGAAAACATCCGTATAGTCCGGATAATTTTTTATCTTTACGCTTTTGCCGGTGGCGATATCAAAGGGCTCCGCCCCATGGAAACGGCTGGGCTCCTTTTCCGCCGGCCCGTAGCCCCGGCCCTTCTGGGTCATCACATGGACCACCACCGCGCCCTTCGTCTTTTTGGCCTCCTCCAGGAAACGCAGCATGACGGGAATATTGTGCCCGTCCACAGGCCCCAGGTAGTTGATGCCCAGCTCCTCAAACCAGCTGCCCGGCAAAATCATGCGCTTGACGCCGTTCTTGACCCGGCGGACGCCCTCCACGATCTCCTCTCCCCTGTCGGGAATGGCCATCAGCGTGGTCGCCACCTTATCCTTTAAATTCAGATACGTATCCCCGGTGCGCATCATGTTCAAATATTTGTGCATGCCGCCCACATTCTCGGAGATGGACATATCGTTGTCATTGAGAATAATAATCAGGTTGCTCTTAAGCCTGGCCGCGTTGTTTAACGCCTCATAGGCCATGCCGCCGGTCATGGAGCCGTCTCCGATGACCGCCACAATGGTCTCGTCCGACCCCCTCAGATCACGGGCTTTGGCCAGACCCACCGCCGCGGAAATGGAGGTGGAGCTGTGCCCGGTTTCAAAGCAGTCGCAGTCGCTCTCCTTTTTCTTGGGGAAACCGCTCAGGCCGTGAAACTGGCGCAGAGTATCAAACGCATCCTTCCGCCCGGTCAGAATCTTGTGCGTGTAGCTCTGGTGCCCCACATCCCAGACAATCTTGTCCTTTGGCAGATTCAGACTCAGGTGCAGCGCCATGGTCAGCTCCACCGTCCCCAGATTGGAGGCCAGATGGCCGCCCGTGCGGCTGACATGCTCCAGCAGGAACTGCCTGATCTGAGCCGCCATGGATTCGTACTCTTCCGGCGGCAGACTCTTGATGTCATTTTCCTTCGTGATATCCTCTAAAAGCATATGATTATTTCTCCCGATGGATCAGCCAGGTAATCAGTCCGTACAGGAAACTGTCCTCCGTAAGCTTCAGGAGCGCGATTGCCTCCCGGCTTAAGCCCTCCACGTCCTCAACGGACTTCTGCAGGCCGTAAATACTGACGTAGGTCTGCTTGCCGTTTCGCTCGTCGCTTCCAATGGGCTTCCCTAATACCTCTTCGCTGCCGGTCACATCCAGTATATCGTCCTGAATCTGGAAGGCAATACCGATATCGTACGCCGCCTTTTCCAGGCCGCGGACCGGTTCCTCCCCGGCTCCAGCCAGAATGCCGCCAATCATCATGGCTGCCTCAATCAGCGCCGCCGTTTTATGCTCATGAATAAACAAAAGCTTTTCTGCGCTGATGACCTCCTGACGGCTCTCCGATTCCACATCGCAGACCTGGCCGCCGATCATACCGTAAACGCCGGCCTTTGCCGCCAGAACCCGCAGCGCGCCTGCCACCCGGGGATACTCCGTCCCGGAGGCTGTGTCAAAAGCCTTCATCGCCGTCTCAAAAGCGTAATTTAAGAGCCCGTCCCCGGCCAGAATCGCCATATCCTCCCCGTAAACCACATGGGTGGTCCTGCGCCCTCTGCGATAATCGTCATTATCCATGGCCGGCAGATCGTCATGCACCAGCGAGTAGGTATGTATCATCTCCAGCGCGGCCATGAAGGGCTCCAAAATCGCCTCATTCTCCCCGCCGCAATGCAGAAAAACCTCTCTCATCAGCAGGGGGCGCAGACGCTTGCCTCCCCCCAGGACGCTGTAATTCATGGCCTGAAGCACCGTCCTCTGAAAGCCCTCCTCTTTGGGAAGGTAACGCCGGAGAAGCTGTTCAATATCCTGAACCTTATCTGTCAATTCTTCCTCAAAATTCATCCAGCTCTCCGTTCCCGCTCAGCACGAGCACCTTTTTCTCCACCCGGTCCAGAGCGTCGGAGCAGAACTGCACCAGCTTCATTCCCTCCTCATAGGAGGCAAAGGCCTCCTCCAGAGGCTGATCCGGCTTCTCCAGTTCTTCAAGCAGGACTTCCAGGCGCTCAAAAGCCTCCTCCACGGACATTTCCGGACCCACAGGCTCTTTGTCATTCACAGGTTCTCTGTCATCCACAGATTCTTTGTCATCCGCCGGTTTTTCCTCATTCAGTACTGTCCACTTTTCGTTTTCCTCTTCCGTCATCACCGTTTTATTATCCCGCGTTTTCACATCCATATTCCAATCCCTCTTGTGCGCTTTTCAGTTCCTTTTCCAGAACTCTGGCGCTGACCCGGCCATCCCGGAACAGCAGGCCGATCCTCTGCCCCTCGGCAAGCTCCGCCGCCGAATGAAGCGTCCGGCCATTCTCATCGGTCACATAGCTTAAGCCCTGCCTCAGCTTCTGATAAGGGGAAAGCCCCTTTAAGGCCGCCGCCTGCACATTCAGGCGGTTCCGGCGCATGTCCAGCTTTTTTTCCATCAGCTGCGGCAGCCGCTCCCCGTCGTCCTCCAGCCGGTAAAGCATGTCCGACAGCTTTTTCTCCATCCGGAAATTCATCCGGTCCTGCAGATGGGCCAGACGGTTTCTCTGCTCCCTCAGCCCGGCGCCGGGATGGCGGGCCGCCAGCACTTTTTTCATATAATTCAGGCGGGCGCGGCTCATGGCAAGCCTGTGATTCATCTGCCCGGTCAGCTGCGCCTCCACGCTCTCCAGCGAGGCAAGATAGGCTCTCACGTCATATACGGCCAGCTCCGCCGCCGCGGAGGGCGTGGGCGCTCTTAAATCCGACACAAAATCGATGATGGTAGTGTCCGTCTCATGGCCCACCGCCGAAATCACCGGTACCGCGCAGTGAAACACCGCCTCCGCCACAATCCGCTCATTGAAGGCCCACAGATCCTCGATGGAGCCGCCGCCTCTGCCCACAATCATCACGTCCACGTTCCTTGCCTCCAGAGCGTGAATGCCGTTGACGATGCTCTGTGCTGCCCCCTCTCCCTGCACCTGAGCCGGATACAGCACGATCTGCACATACGGATTCCTTCTCTGCGTGATCTGAATGATGTCGCGCACCGCCGCGCCGGTGGGCGCCGTCACCACCCCAAGCGTCCGGATAAAACGGGGAATGGGCTGTTTGTAACTACTGTCAAACATGCCCATCTCTTCCAGTTCCTTTTTCAGGGCTTCATACTGCTCGTAAAGTCTGCCGCTGCCGGCCAGACGGATCTGCCTGGCGTACAGCTGGTACTTGCCGTCCCGCTCATAGACCTCCACGCTCCCGGTGGCGATCACCTGCTGCCCCTCGGCCAGAGTAAAGCTAAGGCCTTTCCGGTACGCAGCGAACATGACGCAGTTTAAAGCCGCTCCTTTTTCCTTCAATGTAAAATAAATATGTCCGGAGGAGTGGTATTTGCAGCTGCCGACCTCCCCCTGGATGGACAGCCCCTGCAGCAAAAAATCCTGCTTGAACATATTTTACCTGAGTGACAGAATACACATTGGCCATGGCTTCTCCCCGCGCTTATACGAACTTGGCCAGCACCCCGTTGACAAAGCTGCCCGAGTTCTCCTGCCCGTATTTCTTGGCCAGCTCCACCGCCTCGTTGATGGCGGCTCCCGCGGGGACAGAGTCATCCTCCCGGATTTCGTACACCGCCTGGCGCAAAATCGCCAGCTCCACCTTGCCCATGCGGTTTTTATTCCACCCTTCCGCCTTCTCCATCAAAAGAGCGTCGATCCGGGCCAGCATGGCGACAATATTTTCATATTTCTGTGAAATATAAGCCTCGTCGCTCTCCGACAGAAGCTCCCTGTCTCCCTCCAGAAACAGCCTCTTTTGCTCTTCCATGTCCTCCGGCTCATTGAATTCCAGGCGGAATAAGAGCTTAAAGATTTCCTCGCGCAGCTCCGATCTGGTCATGCCTTTCCCTTCCCCATGTTCAGTCCGGCAATGCGCAGGTTCACATTCCCGACCTTCATCCCGGTCATATTCTCAATCATATTCTTCACCTTCGCCTGAACCTTCTGGCAGATAGCGGGAATATTGTAGCCATACAGAATGGAAATATTCAGATCCACATCCACGATTCCGTGATGAACATTCACGGAAACGCCCTTCGGCGCCTTGCCGGAGCCGCTGACGCCGTCGCTTTTACTTTTGCTTTTGCCCTTGCCTTCCTGGCCGCCGTCATAAATTCCCAGCACGCCGTCGATATCCCTGGTAGCCGCCAGAGAAGCGATACAGGCCACCACATCCTCCTGCAGGTACACGGAACCGGCCTTTTCATCCTCTCTCAGCGCGTATGCGTTCTTATTGTCCATATATTCCTCCCGTGAGACTTAATTATTATTCATAACAAAATAATAATGATGTCGTTGCGGTCCCCAAGGTCATAAAATGCGAATGCGCACCCGCAGGGCGTACCTTGCGTAAGCATTCGATTTCTGCCCTTTGGTACCTTGTATCATCATATCAAAAAACATAAAAATACGCAAGGCAAAACAACAAAAAGACTCCCGCCGGAGCGGAAGTCCTGATTTCGTGTTGTCATGCCCTACTGC
>JAJQCU010000007.1 GCA_021202575.1 Lachnospiraceae bacterium | reverse complement strand
GCGCTGTCGGAGGGGAGCCTCCTGGAGGTGATTTATCTGGATGTGGGTCAGGCGGACGCTACGCTTTTGCTTTGCGACGGGGAGACCATGCTGATCGATACAGGGGGATATGAGGACACGGATCTGCTCATTTCTTATCTGTATGAGTATGAGGTCGATGTGATCGAGTATCTGGTGCTGACTCATTCGGATTCCGACCATATCGGCGGCAGTGCGGATGTGCTGCGGGAGTTTGAGGTGGAGGAGGTCTTTTTCTCTGATTTTGAAAAGGAGAATTCTTCCTATTTAAACCTGATGGAGGCGCTGGAGGAGGAGCGGCTTGAAGCTTGGCTCCCGGACTTGGGTTATGAGGTGGAGCTTGGCGGCGCGACAATCACTTTCCTTGGCCCGGTGGGAGAGTGGGATACGCCTAATAATACTTCTATCTGTCTGAGAGTGGACCACGGGGTTAACAGCTTCCTTTTTACAGGGGACGCGGAGGCGGAAGCGGAGGAGGCGCTGGTGGAGAGCGGGCAGAATCTGAAAGCCACTGTATATAAGGTGGGGCATCATGGCTCTTATACCTCCTCCACGGAAATTTTTCTAAGCGCGGTTCAGCCTCAGTACGCGGTCATCAGCTGTGGGGAGGGCAATGATTACGGCCATCCCCATGAACAGGCGCTGCGCCGTCTGGAGGGAGTGGGCGCGGAGATTTTCCGGACGGACACGCAGGGCACGATCACCTTTATTTCCGATGGAAATACGCTGGAAGCGTTGTCTCAGCTTCAGAATTAGCCAACAAGAATATCCTCTGAGGTGTTGTCTCAGTCTCGGAATTAGCTATCAGAAAATCTGCTGGAAAGCAATTGGGTTTATTCTAATTCTCCCCGTCCGGCCAGCTCGTCCAAGGAGACTTCAAACAGGTCAGCGAGCAGAAGCAGCGTCTCCAGGTCCGGCAGAAAGACGCCATTTTCATAGTTGGAATAGGTGGAAGGGCTGATATGCAGACTGGCGGCGACGGCCTTCTGCTGCAGGCCGCGCTCCAGGCGCAGCTTCCGCAGCTGTCTGCCGAATAAATATCTGTAGACTGGGTTCATGGGGGACTCCTGACGCTTTAAATCAAAAATTTAAGCTGACATTTCACTTCTTTTCGGGTATGGTACACAAAAGAAATGAGTCTTACGACCGTACAGCTATAGCTCAGGCGGCTGGCTCATTTCTTTTTTGTATTAAACCATATTTTCATGGAAAAATCCGGTTTTTCAAGAATGTTGCAGATTTTGGGTCGATATATCGTCCAAGTGCCGTGAATGCCGGTAAATAATGTCAATGCCTGCGGTACTTTCAATGCAATTCAATGTAATATTTCCACTGACAATTTAACGCAATATTTCTCACGGCAATTGACTTTTTTTATTTGCTTTGCTACAATCTTAGCCGGTGAAGATACGTCAGGCGGCAGCCGATGGGCTGCGATTGCTTTTATTTGCGTTTTTCATAGAAAGGAAAAACCACATGATAGATAAGCTCATCTCCAAAATCAAAAAGACTCAGGCGCCCATAGTGGTGGGGCTGGACCCGATGCTGAAATTTATTCCGGAGCAGATTCAGAAGAAAGCGTTCGAGGAGTACGGCGAGACGCTTCAGGGAGCAGGGGAGGCCATCTGGCAGTATAATAAGGAAATCATTGACGCGATTTACGATGTGGTGCCGGCAGTGAAGCCGCAAATTGCCATGTATGAGCAGTTTGGCCTGGAGGGAGTGAAGGTCTTTCAGAAGACGGTGGATTACTGTAAATCCAGGGATCTGGTGGTGATCGGCGATATCAAGAGGGGCGATATCGGCTCCACCTCGGAGGCTTACGCCATAGGCCATCTTGGAAAGGTTCAGGTGGGAAGTCAGGAATATTACGGTTTCAACGAGGACTTTGCCACCATCAATCCCTACATGGGTACGGACGCGGTTGCTCCCTTTGTGAAGGTATGCAGGGAGGAAAAGAAGGGCCTGTTTATTCTGGCTAAAACCTCCAATCCCAGCAGCGGGGAGTTCCAGGATCGCCTGATTGACGGTCGTCCCTTATATGAGTGGGTGGGAGAGAAGGTTGCCCAGTGGGGCGCTGATTTTGTGGGAGAAAGCGGCTACAGCTATGTGGGAGCTGTGGTGGGAGCCACCTACCCGGAGCAGGGAATGATTTTGCGTGAGATTATGCCGAAATCCTATATTCTGGTGCCGGGCTACGGAGCCCAGGGCGCGAAGGGAGCCGACCTTGTTCATTTCTTCAATGAAGACGGGTTGGGCGCTGTTGTAAATTCCTCCCGGGGAATCATCGCCGCGTGGCAGCAGGAGAAATATAAGGCCTTTGGCCCGGAGCGCTTCGCGGAGGCTTCCAGACAGGCAGTGCTGGATATGCGGACGGATATCGCTCAGGCTCTGGAAAGCAGATAGCAGAAAAAACGGCCGTTGGTACCTTGAGGGGTATTCGCATCGGTCTTTGGAAGATTCGGAAATTGCAGCGCGGAATTCTTCGCGTTTGCTGTAAGCGAAAGACAGAAATATATGGATGAACGAGTGATACAAATTCTGGTGGAGGCCTTCCCAAAGCTGATGAACGCCGCGCTGAAGACCATGGTGCCCCTGACCATTCTGGGGTTTTCCTTTGCCATGGTCATTTCCCTGGTGGTGGCGCTGGTGCAGGTGGCCAATATGCCGGTATTCAGGCAGCTGGCCAGATTTTATATCTGGATTTTCCGGGGGACGCCCCTGCTGGTACAGCTGTTTGTGGTATTTTACGGCCTGCCCTCTCTGGGAATTTTGCTGGACGCTTTTCCCGCGGCGGTGCTGGTCTTTGCCTTAAATGAGGGTGCCTACGGCGCAGAGACCATGCGGGCGGCCATTGAGTCCGTGTCCGAGGGGCAGATTGAGGCCGGCTACTGTGTGGGGCTCAATTATATTCAGATTATGTGGCATATCGTGCTGCCCCAGGCCATGCGGACCGCCTTTCCATCCCTGTCCAACGCTCTGATCAGCATGGTGAAGGACACCTCTCTGGCTTCCGTCATCACGGTGCAGGAGATCATGATGACCGCCCAGAGGGTCAACGCCAGATATTACGAGCCGCTGCTTCTCTATATGGAGGCGGGCTTTGTGTACCTGATTTTCTCCACCGTCCTGACCTGGCTGCAGAGCGTGGGGGAGAAATATCTGAATAAATATCGGGGAGGAAACCGGACATGATGCTTGAGATTCATGATATCCACAAAAAATTCGGTGATCTGGAAGTCCTCCGCGGCCTGGATATTTCCGTGGATAAGGGAGATGTGGTGGCGGTGCTGGGTCCCAGCGGCTCCGGCAAGACGACGCTGCTGCGTTGTATCAATTTTCTGGAGACGGCGGACAGCGGCAGGCTGATCTTTGACGGCGAGGAATTTCAGCTGGGCCATATTTCCAAAAAGGATGTGGCCAGGCTTCGCAAAAAGACCGCCTTTGTGTTCCAGAGCTACAATCTTTTTTTAAATAAAACGGCTCTGCAGAATGTGACCACAGGCCTGACCGTGGGCAGAAAGATGGAGAAGGCGCAGGCAGATGAAATCGGCAGAAGGATGCTGGACAAGGTAGGGCTGTCCGACAGATATGACTATTATCCCTATCAGCTGTCCGGCGGACAGCAGCAGCGGGTGGCCATCGCCCGGGCTCTTGCCACCGATCCGGAGATTATCTTTTTTGACGAGCCCACATCGGCCCTGGACCCGGAGCTGATCGGGGAGGTGCTCTCTGTCATGCGGGACCTGGCCAATGAGGGCATGACCATGCTGGTGGTGACCCATGAGATGAGCTTTGCCCGGGATGTATCCAGAAAGGTGATTTTCATGGAAGAGGGGCGCATTGTGGAGCAGGGGGAGAGTAAGGAATTCTTTGCCAATCCGAAGATGGAGAGAACCAGAGAGTTTCTGAAAATATAAATATAATAAAGGCGCTGGCGACAGACAGGCTCGTGACATGTTTACATGGCTGAGAGCAAGTATATCAGATGACCTTTATTGTAATTATCAGTAAAGAAAGTTAGAAGGAGGAGCATTATGAAAAAGAAAATTCTGGCACTTTTCCTGGCGTC
This sequence comes from Lachnospiraceae bacterium, assembly GCA_021202575.1. GTDB lineage: Bacteria > Bacillota > Clostridia > Lachnospirales > Lachnospiraceae > RGIG6307. The sequence continues at coordinate 1,164 of JAJQCU010000007.1, read as the reverse complement.
AGTGATGACCGTGGGAGTTCTGGCGGGCTGCGGCAGCTCGGAAAGCGGGAGCACGGAAGCGGAGACCGGTGAGGAAACCGCGGATGAAGCCGCGCAGGAGGCGGACGAAACAGCGGAGGCAGCGGACGATCAGCTGGCTTCCATACTGGAAGCGGGGGAGATCATCGTCGCCCTGGAGGGCAACTGGGCTCCCTGGAGTTATCATGATGAGGACGACAACCTGGTGGGCTTTGACGCGGACGTCGCCCGGGCCATCGCCGCGGAGCTTGGCGTGGAGGTCACCTTCGTTGAGGGCGACTGGGACAGCCTGCTGGCCGGCCTGGATGCAGGACGCTATGACTTGGTAGTCAACGGCGTGGAGTACACTGAGGAGCGGGCGGAGAAATATGATTTCACTGACCCCTATGCCTACATCCGCACGGCTCTGATTGTGCGCTCGGACAATGAGGACATCGCCTCCTTTGAGGATCTGGACGGAAAGACCACCGCCAACAGCATCGCCAGCACCTATATGGACCTGGCGGAGAGCTACGGCGCGGAGGTGACCGGCGTGGACAGCCTGGATGAGACGCTGGAGCTGGTGCTTTCCGGCCGTGTGGACGCCACTCTGAACGCGGAGGTATCCTATTATGATTATATGGATGTTCATCCGGACGCGGAGTTAAAGATCGTGGCGCTGACCGAGGAGGCCTCCAACGTTGTGATCCCTACCAGAAAGGGCGACGACTCCGCTTCCTTGAGGGAAGCCATCAACGAAGCCATCGCGACCATCTCTGAGAACGGAACGCTCTCCGAGATTTCCATTCAGTATTTTGGAAGCGATATTACGCAGGAGTAGGTCTGTAGCAGTATGACGGATTTTTCTTGACATATTTTTTAAATGATTGTAATATAATATCAACGACAGGCAACCAGAGTGTCTGTCAAGCGAAAAAGTAAGGTGTTGTTCCAGAATGCAGTGCCTTACGAGCTTTATAAGGGTTTGACATTTACCGCAATCTGGATAGAGGTCATGTGGCAGTCGAAAGAAAATGTCGGAAGGCTCTGTGAAAGCAGGGCCTTTCTTTCTGTCTATATACTATAAATATAAGGAAAAGACAAAAGCCATGCAGGACATTTACAAATCGGTAACAGCATTTCAAGCCCTTTTGGACACCAGATATG
>JAJQCU010000308.1 GCA_021202575.1 Lachnospiraceae bacterium | reverse complement strand
CACCGGCTCCGGTATCATAATAGGCTTCACCGAAAGGGCTGTCAAGAAAAAATGTCGCCTGTCCGGCGTTTACATTTTGTTCATAATTAATTTTCTGAATGTTAAATTTGGTTACAAGAAATATCCAAATTTTTTCTGTAACATATGAAACAGGACGGGACAACAAAATTCTTTTTCATAAACAAAACCCAGTAGAAGCAGTCTGCTGGGTTTCCTCCTTTTCAGAAAGACAGCGGCAATCGGTCGCTGTCTCTTTCTTTCCGCGAAAATATCGTCAATATCCGATCCGCCGGGGGTGCTTACACCCCCGGTGAACCGGATATCAGACGGCTTTCATGCATGGCAGCGTTAAAATCCCCGGCGCCGCACCCGGCGGCCGCCGGGGATTTTTCTCTTTTGTATAATCAGGCATCCTTACAGAGCCTGAAAGCACGCCGGTTATCCGGCCTCATGCCCATGGGAATAAAGCTTCAGGCCTTGTCCACAGAACCGAACAGCTCCATCTTCTCCTTGACAGTGGCCTTGATGGCCTCAAAGCCGGGAGCCAGCAGCTTGCGGGGATCATAGCCCTTGCCCTGCAGGTCCTTGCCCTCCTCCACATACTTACGGGTTGCCGCAGCGAAGGAAAGCTGGCACTCTGTGTTCACGTTGATCTTGGCAACGCCCAGAGTGATGGCCTTTTTGATCATGTCGTCCGGGATGCCGGTGCCGCCGTGCAGAACCAGAGGCATATCGCCGGTCAGCGCCTGGATCGCGTCCAGGGTTTCAAAGCTAAAGCCCTGCCAGTTGGCCGGATATTTGCCATGAATGTTGCCGATGCCGGCCGCCAGAAAATCAATGCCCAGATCGGCAATCGCCTTGCACTCCTCAGGATCCGCGCACTCACCCATACCGATGACGCCGTCCTCCTCGCCGCCGATGGCACCGACCTCAGCTTCGATGGAAACGCCCTGTGCGTGGGCTGCAGCTACCAGTTCCGTAGTCTTTGCCACGTTCTCCGTGATCGGATATGCGGAGCCATCGAACATGATGGAGGAGAATCCCGCCTCCAGGCACTTGTAGCAGCCGTCATAGGTGCCATGATCCAGATGCAGCGCTACCGGAACTGTGATCTTTAAATCCTTGAGCATGCCGTTGACCATGCCTACCACCACGTCAAAGCCGCCCATATACTTGCCGGCGCCCTCGGACACACCAAGAATGACCGGGGAATTCAACTCCTGGGCGGTCAGAAGAATCGCCTTGGTCCACTCCAGATTATTGATATTAAACTGGCCTACCGCGTAGTGTCCGGCCTTGGCCTTCTGAAGCATCTCTGTTGCTGAAACTAACATATTTACATACCTCCTTTTTATGGAAAGCACTCATGCGCTCTGTCCCAATAAATATTTTTCGATCCGGGCCGCCGCTTCCTCCTCGTCCGCGCCGTCCGCCGTAATCTCCAGCTCCGCGGCCTTCTCCGTACACAGCGTCATCATGCCCATGATACTCTTCGCGTTAAAGCGATGCTTGTCGTTGCGGATAAAAACCTGGCTGCTGTACCGGTTCGCCACCTGCACCAGCATGGCCACCGACTCCACATCCAGCCCTGAATCCGGCCCAATCTTTACATTTTTTTTAATCATAATACTCCTCCATTGACTGATAGTATAATAGTAAACGCCCTCATGTCATTCACTATAATCTATGGCAAACGGCACTCAAGGCTGCCGTTTATCATCACAGGTTCTCTCTTCCCTGAGCTGATCTGCAAGGTCACTGATTCTGCGGAGCCTGTGATTGACTCCGGACTTTCCCACCGGCGGCGTCAGGAACTCTCCCAGCTCCTTTAAGGACGCGTCCGGATGCTCCAGCCGCACTCTCGCCATCTCTCCGAGTCCCTCGGGCAGACTGCCCAGCCCCCGGACAGACGCGATGTATTCAATGTCCTGCGTCTGCTTCTCCGCGGCCGCAACCGTCTTGCGGATATTGGAGGTCTCACAGTTGACCCTGCGGTTGACGCCATTGCGGATTTCCTTATAGGCGCGCAGATTTTCCATCTCCAGAAGCGATGCGTGGGCTCCCATATTCCCCAGAAGCTCCACGATGGCCGAGCCCTCCTTAATATAGACGACATAGCTCAGCTTTCTGGCCAGTACTTTTGCCTCCACACCAAGGCTGGAAAGCTGTCCGGACAAAAAATCCGCCTGCTCCTCACAGTCACAGGCAAACTCCATGTGATATCCCCCTTTGGGATCGCTGATGGAGCCGCACACCAGAAATGCGCCGCGGACAAACGCCCGCCTGCAGCATACTCTCTCAGACAAATCTTTCACTGCTTCCTGTTCAGTATGATCAATTAAATGTAAAAAATGAAACAGCTCTTCCTCTGTCAGGTTTTTTTCAGTCTCTATATTAATGGTTTTTTTTATCAATGTAAAGCCTTTTTTTATGACCAGCCCGTTTTCTGAGCGGAAACCCAGGGTGTAGCAGTCCTCCCGCACCCTGCCGATCTGGCCGCCGTACTCATACATTCCCATCAGCTCCGCCCGCCGGCAGTGCCTGGCCGGGGGCAAAATCGCCACCAGCTCCCGCTTGATCCCGGCACAAAAGGACTGTTTTTCTTCTGCTCCCTTAGCCATCAGCCTGCCCCCAATATACGATCTCCGGCTCCAGCGTCACCCCAAAGGCCTCCTCCACTCCCGCAATAATCTTCTGCATCAGAAGCCGGACCTGAGCGCAGTTGGCGTTCCCCTTGTTGATGACAAAGCCGCAGTGCTTCTCACTGACACAGGCGTCCCCTACCTGGCAGCCGGAAAAGCCCGCGTCCTGAATCAGTCTGCCGGCAAAATACCCGGTGGGCCGCTTAAAGGTGCTGCCGGCGCTCGGGTACTCCAACGGCTGCTTTTCCCGGCGCTTTTTGGCGTACTCCGCTATGCGGAATTTGATCTGGGCCCGGTCGCCGCGTACAAGTTCCATTTCCACGGAGACCACAATCAGCTCCCGTTCCCTCATGGCGCTGGTACGGTAGGCAAAGCCCAGCTCCTCCCCGGAAATTGCAAGAAGGTTTCCCTCCCGGTCATATGCCTTTACACCGGTGACCACCTGGCTCAGCTCCCCACCGTAGGCTCCCGCGTTCATGATCACGCCGCCGCCGACAGAGCCCGGGATCCCCTGGGCAAACTCCAGACCGGAAAGACCCTCGTCACAGGCTTTCTTTGAAACTCTGCTCATAAGGGCTCCGGCCTGAACGGTCATCCTCGTGCCGTCCACACTAATGTCAGAAAAATCACTGCCCATACACATCACAATGCCCGGCACGCCCTGGTCATCCACCAGCAGATTAGAGCCGTTGCCCATCAGATGCAGCTGAACCCGGGTTTCCCGGCAGAACTCCAGAATTTTGGGAATATCCTCCTGTTCTGACACATAGACAAAGCACTCCGCCGCGCCGCCGATTTTAAAGGTAGTATGTCTGGAGAGCGGCTCCTGCCACAAAATCTGTAAATGTGCCGAAAATTTCTCGCTGAAGGCTTTCTTCCAATCCATCTTTGATCCTCATATATTTCAAACTCTTGTGAGAATTTACAGGGGACAGTTTGTCAGTGGCTGTTACAAGGCGGCCGCTCATTACTGCAATACCAGCTTTGCCGCGCCGTAAATTCCGGCGTCATTTCCCAGCTTCGCCAGAAGGAATCTGGCGTTTCTGCTGCCCGGGAACACGAGCCTCTGATACGTGGGCACAATGTAGTCAAATAAAATCTCTCCCGCCTTGCTGACGCCGCCGCCGATGACAAAGGCTTCCGGATTGGTCACACAGGCCACAGCCGCCAGGCCCTTCCCCAGATAATATCCAAAGCGCTCCGCCACCTCTATGGCCACAGCGTCCCCGGCTTTCACCGCGTCCCACACATCCTTACAGGTCAGCTCTCCAAGCTCCCTTAAGCTGCTGGGCGCCTGGTCCTTTTCCAGCCGTCTCTTCGCCAGCCTGACCACGCCGGTGGCGGAGGCGTACTGCTCAAGGCACCCTTTCAGGCCGCAGTTGCAGCTTCCTGTTTCTTCCTCTTCCACCTGCATATGGCCGATCTCACCGCCTGAACCGTTAAAGCCGGACACCAGCATTCCATTGACGATAATGCCGCCTCCCACGCCGGTTCCCAGCGTCACGGCGACCATGTCCTGACAGCCTTTTCCGCCGCCCTTCCACATCTCTCCAAGCGCGGCCACATTGGCGTCATTTCCCGCTTTCACAGGCACGCCCGCCAGAGGCTCAAGAGCATCCACAATATTCAGGTTTCCCCAGCCCAGGTTCACAGCGCCGCCGATATTGCCCGCTTCATCCACCGGACCCGGGGCCCCCACGCCGATGCCCAGCACATCCTCCTTCGCGTACCCGCCGCCGGAGATTTTTGCCTCGATGCTTTTTGCCACATCCCCAAGGATAAAGCTTCCCTGCTCCTCTGTTCTGGTGGGAATCTCCCATTTATCCAGCACCGTGCCCTGTTCATCAAACATTCCCAGCTTTACGGTGGTGCCTCCTATGTCGACCCCAAATACGATTTTACCCATTTTATATTCCTCCATACACAATTTACTTCCACCCGTGCGGCTGCACTTCGGCAGATCATTTGCATGCCCGTTTGAGCATGCAGGCGCACCGGTAAATTTATTTTCATTTATAATCGCTGCTGCCGGGAGCTCAGTCCTCGGCATCCCTGTGGGCCATGGACTGCTGCAGCCGCCTGTACAGCTCCTTCGCCGCGTTATAGCCCATCCGCTTTTCCCGGTAATTGATAGCCGCGCTCTCCACGATCACCGCCAGATTTCTGCCGGGCCGGATGGGAATGGTATGGCTGACAATCTTATTGCCCAGATACTCCGTGTACTGCTCCTCCAGGCCGATGCGGTCATAATCCCTCTCTCTGTCCCACTCCTCCAGGTTGATCACCAGATTGATCTCATGGCTATCCCGCACACTGGACACGCCGAACATCTCCTTGATATCCACAATGCCAATGCCGCGAAGCTCGATGAAATGCTTGGTCACGTCCGGCGCGCTGCCGATCAGGGAATTGTCGCTGATTTTGCGGATCTCCACCGCGTCGTCGCTGACCAGGCGGTGCCCTCTCTTCACCAGCTCCAGCGCCGCCTCCGACTTGCCGATGCCGCTGTTGCCCGTAATCAGGACGCCCTCGCCGTAAACATCCACCAGCACGCCGTGAATCCGGATCACCGGCGCCAGCTTATAGGACAGCCACCGGATGGCCTCCGCGGTAA
>JAJQCU010000145.1 GCA_021202575.1 Lachnospiraceae bacterium | reverse complement strand
CACTGCGTTGGCGGGATCGGTTGTTTTTTTTACGATGGGGTGTTTGCGGGGCTGCGGCCGCCCGGGGTGGACCGCGCTTCATGTTTGACACCTGAACCAATTTTTTTGGGGGGGGGTGACGGGAATAAAAAGGATGGCTTTTGATTCCGGGATACTTGTGAATGGAAGTTTATATGAAAAATCGGATGGAATTTTTGAACACCCGGATCGACAATGTCACAATGTCCGAAGCGGTGGACGAAATTGAACATATGGTTGCTGACGACTGCGTGAACCAGTACGTTGTCACACCGAATGTGGATCACATCGTGAAGCTGGAAAAGGACGAGCATCTGCGGGAAATATACGAGGAAGCTGCTTTGTCCACTACGGATGGTCAGACGTTAATCTGGATCAGCAGATGGCTGAAAACTCCTATTGTTGAGAGAGTCTCCGGGTCTGACCTGTTTCCGGAGGTCTGTGAGCGCGCGGCTCAGAAGGGCTGGCGTGTTTTCCTGCTGGGAGCGGCCGAGGGAGTGGCGGCAAGAGCGGCGCAAAACCTGGAAGAGAAATATCCCGGGCTGCAGATCGTGGGCGTGTATTCCCCTCCTTACGGCTTTGAGTATGATGAGGAGGAGATGGAGCAAATCTTTCAGGTTGTGGGGAAGGCCAGGCCGCAAATACTGGTGCTGGGCCTTGGCACGCCAAAGGCGGAGAAGTTTTTTTATGATCACCGGGATCGGTTTCATGTGTCCGTCGCTCTTCATGTGGGAGGGTCCATTGATTTTGAGGCCGGCGTTATTCCCCGGGCGCCCCGATGGATGAGGCGCACCGGCCTGGAGTGGCTGTACAGGCTGATGAAAGAGCCCAAAAGGCTGGCAAGGCGTTATCTGGTGGAGGATATGGCAATCTGGGGAATCTGCTGGAAATACAGGAAAAAGCGATGAGAATTGTGATCGATCTGACGGCGCTGGCCGATAATTTCTCCGGGATGGAGCGGTACGCCTTAAATCTGGTGCGGGAGCTGCTGAAACAGCGAAAAGAGCACCATTATATTCTGATTTTTAAAGAAGAGATCCATGAGGCATTCAGCCAATATAAGGACAGTTCTCTGGTGGAGACTCTGATATTGCCGCGCAGAAATAAGCTGTGGTTTTATCAGGCTACCCTTTATGGAGCTGTGAGGAGAATGCAGGCGGATCTTTTCTTTTTTCCTGCCTTTCCGGCTCCCCTTTTTTTGAGAAAAAAAGGAATTGTCAATACCATATTTGACATGGGCTGCTGGGACTGCGCGGACACAATGACGGGGAGGATGGTTCAGTATTTCCGGCTGATGTACCGGAACGCCGCGCGCTGCAGCAGCTATATCGTGACCATATCAGAGTTCAGCAAAACAAGAATCCATGAAATTCTGGGGGTCGCCCGGGAGAAAATCCTGGTGGCTCCCTGCGCTGTGTCTGAGGAATTTTATCAGCTGCCCGCCGGGGACGTGAATACAGGCGGAGAAAAGAATCCTGTTGCTTCCCGGGATGTGAATACAGCCGGCGGAGAGAGCTTTTTTTCTGACCAAACCCCGGGTACAATCATGGAAACCTATCATCTCCCTGAGAAATACATCCTGTGCCTGTCCACGCTGGAGCCGCGCAAGAACCTGAAGCTGTTGATTGAGGCTTACGCGGAGCTTGCGGCGGAGAATGGCTGTGACTATGACCTGGTGCTGGCCGGGAGAAAAGGATGGAAGATGGATGAGGTCTTAAACCATATTCCGCCGGAAGCGGTACAGAGGATCCATATCACCGGATACATTGAGGATCGGGATCTGCCCCCGCTTTATTCCCACGCGAAGCTTTTTGTGTTTCCCTCCCACTATGAGGGCTTTGGCATTCCCCCGCTGGAGGCCATGGCCTGCGGCGTCCCGGTGCTTTGCTCGAACATTGAGGTGCTGAGGGAGGTGCTGGGAGATCAGGCGGAGTACTTTGTGAGCGATGACAGGGAGAGCCTGAAAACAGCGCTGTTGGATTGCCTTGACGAAAGCCATGTTTTTCCGCCGCGTGAGAGCCTGATTTCGTACAGCAGGAAATACTCCTATAAGGAGTCGGTGAAGGTATTGGAAAGGGCGTTTTGACAGATATGGCTTATTTTGTGTCTTGATAGAGACGCGCAACTGTGGTAAAATGACCTCGTTCTGAAATAAGAATTACGCAGATTGAAGATAAAATATGACTTATAATATTTATCCTGAACTGAAGAAATATTTTGGGGGACTGAGGGAATTTGTCCCTGAAAGCCTTCGCATGAAGCTGAAGGAAAAGGCAGTCGCGGACGCCATGCGCGGCGCCGGATCCGGGGAGGAAAGATATATCTGTGCGGATTATCCCCGGGGATTTAACCTGATAGGCCCCATTCACGCGGAAATGGGGCTGGGACAGAGCTGCAGACTGGTTGCTCACCAGCTGGAAATGAGCCGGTATCCGTTTTCTGTTTATAATGTAGGCTTTGATGGAAAGCTTCGGGCGAACGATGTTTCATATAACCGGTTTTTATCGGAAGAACTGATTTACAATGTGAATTTATTTCATGTGAATCCTTATGAGGCGGGTAATCTTTTCATGGAAAAGCCGGAGCTGTGGAAAGGACGATATAATATCGCTTACTGGCTGTGGGAGCTTGAGGAATTCCCAGAGGAATGGGTCAACCGCTGCACTCTTTTCGATGAGATATGGACGCCGTCTGAGTTTACGGCCGGAAGCATCAGAAAAAAGGCCGGGATTCCGGTCAGGACTCTTCCGTATAGTGTAAGCGCTTCCTGCGCGGATGGCTGCTCCAGAGAGGATTTTGGACTTCCTGAGCGCATGTTCCTGTATCTGGTGATGTATGACGTCAACAGTACTTCAGGAAGGAAAAATCCGCAGGGCGCCATAGAAGCATACAAAAAAGCTTTTCCAAAAGAAGAGAAGGACTGTGGAATTATTATCAAGATCAATAATTCGCGGCCGGAAGACGTAAGAAAGCTGCGAAAGCTGCTGGCGGATTATCAAAACGTATTCTTCCTTGAAGAAACGATGGAGAAGGACAGAGTCAACAGCCTGATCCGCTGCGCTGATGTATATGTTTCCCTTCACCGCGCGGAAGGGTTTGGGCTTGTGATGGCGGAAGCGATGCTGCTGGGCACGCCGGTGGTCGCGACCAACTGGTCCTCCAATACGGAATTTATGTCAGAGGACGCGGCCTGCATGGTCAAATATGAGCTCGTGAAAAACCCAAAGGCAGAGGGACTATATCCAAAGGGGTGCGTATGGGCTGAACCGGATGTTTCAGACGCAGCCGTTTACATGAGAAGGCTCAGACAGGATACCGGATTTTATCAGTTGAAGGCCCGGAAGGGGCGGGAATACATTAATGAATGCCTGGGAAAGGACAGAATCTGCGCTCTCTGGGAGGAACAGATGGAACAGACTATGAAGCTGGCTTCACAAATTACGGAGAAATGTCATAAAACAGAATAGCGCAAAGAAAAGCAGGACGACAGCAACTGATGATAAGATGATGAAAATTATAATATATACAGCACGAGGAGGATTGAAATGCAGGAGCAGATGGAGCAGATCGATGTAGAAGCGATTATGCAGGATATCAGAAAGAAAATCGAGGAGAAGGGATACCGGAAAAGCGATCTTCATTTTGCTGATATTACGGGCCCCGGAGAAGCTTGCCCTGAGAATTTTACAGCGGAAACCTTCAGCAGCATGGTGGATTTTATGAATGCAAGGAGCCAGGTTAACTGCGACGGAGTCCTGCAGGGAAATAAAATTGCGGTACTTATCAAAAAGGTTATCAGGAAAATAATAAGATTCTACATCTGGCCTATTGTAAACGACCAGAACTTTTTTAACTCCTGTGCCACATCGGCGATGACTCAGCTTCGTCTGAAGCTGGAGGAAGAGCAAATCCGGAATGAGGAGCTGACGTCACGGCTGGAGGAGCTGGAGAAACGTCTGGAACAGATGGAAGGAAATCGCCCGGGGCAGCTTCAGGAGAATCAGACAGGGCAGCGGGAGGAAGAACGCGGAGGCCGCAGATGAGGATTGTACAGGTATTGCCGACAATTGCGTTTGGAGACGCAATCGGGAATGACGTCAGGGGCTTAAAAACCGTTTTGCGGGACGCGGGATATGACACGGATATTTACGCGAGGGTAATCGGCGAGGGGCTTCCCCGCGGAACCGCGAAACCGGTTGAGGAACTGAGGGAGCTGAAAAGCGACGATATTATCCTGTATCATTTGTCGACAGGCGACGTGCTGAACAGACAGGTGATGGAATTTACAGGGAAAAAAGTAATTATTTACCATAATATAACGCCCGCCGATTATTTCCGGAAATACAATTTTCAGACCTTCAAATTGTGCAGACAGGGCTTGCAGGAGGCGAAGGAGCTGGCGAAGGCGGCGGATTACGCGATAGCGGATTCGGAATATCACCGGCAGGACCTTTTGCGCTATGGCTGCACATGCAGGATTGATGTGCTTCCGATTTTAATCCCCTTTGAGGATTACCGGAAGACGCCGGACGCAAGGACCATCAGAAAATATGAGGATGACTATACCAACATTCTGTTTGTGGGGCGTATTGTGCCAAATAAAAAGCAGGAGGATATCATTGCCGCTTTTTATTATTACAAGAAGTACATCAATCCAAAATCCAGGCTGATCCTGATCGGAACCACCGCGGGAGTAGACGGGTATTGGAGCAGGCTTGAGGAATATGCGCGAAGGCTTGAGCTGGAGGATGTGATCTTTACGGGCGCGGTCAGGTTTGACGAGATTCTGGCCTGGTACCGTCTGGCGGATGTGTTCCTTTGTATGAGCGAGCACGAGGGATTTTGCGTTCCTTTACTGGAAGCGATGTGCTTCGACGTGCCGGTGATTGCACGTGATACCTCCGCGATAGCCGGTACGCTCGGCGGAAGCGGTATCCTTTTGCCGGACAATGATCCGATGGTTGCGGCGGAGGTGATTCATAAGGTTGTATCAGACGAAGCGTTCAGGCAGAAAATCCTGAAAAATCAGCGGATACGTCTGGCGGATTTTGACAATGAGAAGATCAGAAAACAATTTCTGGATATCATGGAAAGAATTCGCGGAGAAGGGATAAATTTAGCATGAAAAAAATTGGGTTTGTGATTCCCTGGTTTGGAATGGATATCCCCGGAGGAGCGGAGGCGGAGCTGAGAGGTCTTGTCCTTCACCTTCACGGTAGCGGACAGGAAGTGGAAGAGCTGACAACC
>JAJQCU010000057.1:5013-5265 GCA_021202575.1 Lachnospiraceae bacterium | reverse complement strand
AAAGCTCATGCCCAGCCTTTTATAAAGCTGATCCAGCTCCAGAAAAACACGCGCATCCGATGTATCCAGTAGAAAGGCGGTTTCCATCTCCTGTCTTGCCAGCACTGTATCCTTTGCCTTATTGTAATAAGCCAGCGCCAGATTCCTGTGGGCTGTCGGGAAAGAGGGACGCTTTTGTGCCGTCATCCTCCATAATTCTACTGCCCGCTCCCACTGCAGCTTGTCGTAGAACAGATTACCCAGATAATACGT
>JAJQCU010000057.1:0-5003 GCA_021202575.1 Lachnospiraceae bacterium | reverse complement strand
GTCCTCCGGCTTATTGGGGAAGCAGTAATCCGGGCTGTCCTTCTCCGCCTCTGCTAAAGCTGCTTTGACATTCTCACTCAGCAGAGCACAGGAGCGGGAATCCCCCTCACAGCTTCCTTCCCTCACCGGAGAAGCCTCAGCGCTCCCACTCAGCATATGCAGATAATACGCCTCGTAATATTTCAGCATCGGATATTGATCCCCGCACTCATGCAAAAGCTCCACCGCTTCCCTGTAGGCTCCAAATTCCGCGTAGTCCCTCGCCGTCATCAGATAATTTTCCCTGAAACAGCGCATTTTCTCATTGAGGGAAGCCCGCAGCTCTTTATCACGATTGTTCAAAAGGATCCGTTCATTTCCGGAGACAAAGTCAAAAGGATCCAGCTTCAGATTTTCCCCGGCGAAAGCAAGCGCCTCCGCCCTGCGGGAAAGACTGCGCAGAATATAAACCTTCAGGCCTCTGGCCTTCACGTTGTGGGCATTCTTCACCAGGGCTTTTTCCACATGCTCCAGCGCCCTTTCCCATCTTTTTCCGCCCGCGTCGATGGCGGCCAGATAATAAAAGGACATTTCCTGCTGCTCATTGCTCCATGTTGCTTTATAAAAGGCGTCATAGCTCTCTCCATACCGCCTCTGGTAGAACAATGTCAGCCCAAGCAGATAATAGCTCTCGCTGTTATACGGATTGGGATTTCTCTCCGTCAGCCTCTGAAGAGCTTTCCTGAAATAAGTTTCCGCCTCCTCAAACAGGCCCCTTCTCATCAGAAGAAGGCCATAGGCGTTATTGATCCGGATATCGCCGGGGTCTCTTTTTAATCCTTCCAGATAATAAGGGTCCGGCAGATAGGTGGCGTGTCTGTACTGCTCAATATGCTGCCCTGTCAGATAAAGCTCCTCATTGGTCATAATTTCCTCCGGAGCCTTCGCCGCCTTCGCGGGCTCCGGGATTTGAGGAATTTCTTCTTTCTCCGGCTGATACTCCACCAGGCATTTTTCATCGGCGTACACAGCCAGATGAAGCTCCTCCTCCCTGACGCCGGGCAGCTTTATGCTTTTCTGGTAAATATCGACAGGCGATATTTTGGTGATCTCCTTCAGAATTGCCTGCCCGTTCAGGCACAGCCTGACCTCCGCGTCCGGATAAACACCGGTGGCGTAGACAACAATTTTGACAATTTCATTCTCATAAGAAAGATGGATGACAGCCTCCGTTGTGGCGTTTTTCACCTGCCCCCCCGCTTTATAGGGCATAAAATACTGCCGGAAGGTCTTTTCCTCAAAGGGCTTGAGCCAGGTGAAATCCGGCTGGTTGTCCGTATATACGCCTGTCATCAGCTCCACATAGGGCCCGTCCTCATCCGTCAGATTCCGATCCCAGGCCTTGCCGAAATCCCCGCAGCCCCAGGTCCACTGCTTCTTTCCCGGGGAAATGTGATGGTCAGCCACATGCAGAATCCCCGCGTCCTTCCCGTAATCAAAGCCTCCCACAAAATCATATTCTGACTTTTCCGCCATATAGGAGGTGGGAACCGGAATATTTCTGTACCGGGAAATATCCACGCCGTCGCTGTAATCCTTTTTGTAATATACGCCTGTGGCAATGGGAAATCTGGAAACGTCCCTCTTCCCGTGGTCCATGACCGCGTGCACATCCGGGGGGAAGATGGACTGGGTATTGTCATTCACCGGAACCGCCGGGTTGGCCCACCACAGAAAGGTCTGGGGCATGCCGGTCCGGTTATAAAGCTGTCCCGTAATCTCTATGTAAGCCTTTCCCGGATATAATGTGAGCTTGGCACGTCCGTTGGTGCCATAGATCTGGTCCACGTCATGGAGCAGTACGGATTTGCTGCCATCCTCATTCTGAGCGATCTCATAGTCCACCGGCAGGAACGTAGTCGGCCTGTGGTGCTGAGGCCAGTTAAACTCGATTCCCCCGGAAATCCAGGGACCGGTCAGCCCAACTAAGGCAGGCTTAATAACATGATTATAATAGACAAAATCGTACTCATTTGTTTTATCGTAAGCGCGCTGGATCCTCCCGCCGAGTTCGGGCAGGATCATCACCTTCAGATATTCATTTTCCAGATAACCCGCCGTGTCCTCCCGGTCGGCCTTCTCATCGCTGATTTTCTCTATAGCCGGATAGGGATATACCCTACCGCTGCTTCCCTGATAGACTCGCTTTTCCAGAAAAAAAGGGTTTTTTTCCGCTTTTCCGGCCTCATAAGTGGGAATAATTATCTTTTCTGCCCATACGTCCGCTTCTCTCATAAGTTGTCTCCTGTCCGGTATATTCCCCACATTTCTGGAAAAGTGTGTGTAAATTCTGTGAACAGTATACAGAATTCTTTCCCGCTTCAAAATAACATATCTCACCATTTGATGGATTATATTCCACTTTTCGATTCAAGGAGAAAAAGAAACGCAGATTTCCGCACCACAAAAAAGGCCGGCGCATTCCGCGTCCAGCCTTTGCTCTTCTATCTTCCCGATCATTGAATGAAACAGTAAATGACTTTATGTCGTTTCCGTACGGCCCTCCCTGCCCGGTCTACAGATTTTTATTCCTTATAATGATAGTAATCCCCATATTTATACTCATTCGGCGATACCCCGACCACTTTTTTGAAAATCCGCGAAAAGTAATACTGATCGCGGTATCCCAGCCGCTGCGCCACCTCATACACATACAGCTCCGTTATCTTCAGAAGCCTACACGCCTCCCTCATCTTCAGATGAATGAAAAAATCCATGGGAGAATGCTGTGTATGCTTTTTAAATATCACATTCAGATAGCTCTTCGATAAGCCGAACTCCTCCTCCAGCTGTTCCAGCGTCAGATTTTCATTCAAATGCGACTGCATATACCGAACGATGCTGGTCACATGCTTATTCTGCTCCATGGCGGAATTGCGCTTTTCCCGATGATAGGTCTCCGCCAGAATCAGGGAAAGGACCTGAGAAATATAGATAAAATTTCCCAGCGAGTAGTTTCCTTCCAGAACCCGGAATAAAAGCTCAAATAAAAACAGCATACGGTTGGTGGCGTTGGCCGTTGTGAACCTTACAATCCTGCATTCCTCCACCGGATAATACCCGGCGTCCTCCCCCTTGAAATGCACCCATAAAATACTCCAGGGATCCTCCTCACACGCATAATAGCGATGACTTCGAAACCGCGGGATGCAAAACGCCTCATCCTCCTTCAATGTGAATTTTTTTCCATCCACATAAATTTCGCCTTTTCCCTCCGTACAGTAAATGAAAATATATTCCTCCGCGCCGTCCCGTCTCTCTCTGTAATGGTGAGTCGCCTTGGGAAAATAGCCCACATCGGTCAGATACAGGCGTCTGACCATCGGATGGCTGACATAGTCTGAAAAGGCCTCCGTCGGAAGGACGATCATCTTTTCTCCCTTAAAGCCGTCCCTCTTTTTGCCCTCACGCTGCTCTTCCTCCAGCTTTTCCTGCAATTCCTGCTCTGTATCCATGAGTGTTCCCTCTTTCTGTCAGGATTCAAATTCTTTTACCTTCCAGACATTCCTGAATTCATGTGCCGATGCGCATGGTGCGCTTCGCGCAATAAGGTTTATATTATTCATCCAACCGTATATCTTTCGCATAAGCATATGAAATAATTTCTCCCTGTTTTGTGCAGCGATATCCTGTCTCTTTGTGGGAATAATTTGAGATTTCTGCGGAACCAAAGTTTTCAAACCTTGAGTAGACTCTTTTAAGCACCGCCATCTCCTGTTGCGTCAGTTCTTCCTCTTTCAATTCGCAATCCGGAACCACCTGGTGCTTTTCATATCCGTTGTCGAACCTTACCTCCACATGTGCAATCCGATCCGCTTCCATCATCCCGAAAATCATCTCATAATTCTGTGGTACCGGGCCAAAAGGCAAATGAATATACCTTACTCCGGACATGGAAATACCATTTTCCCGGTAGAAAATCATGTCAGAATAATTTAACAGCTTTATCAGCTTTACTTTTAACATTTCCTCCGATTTATGGGTGAAAAATAAAACCATAGCGCACAGCTTTTTGTAATCAAACTTTTTAAACCCGTTTTCGATGGAAGCTTTGTCCGTGAAAAACATATTTGCAAGCCTGTTTCCAACACAGTATTTCTCATTTTGCTCCATCTCATCTATTGCTTTCAGAAGCTTTAGCTTTTGTCTCTCATCAAGCATTGTCTCATTTTCTGATAAATAATAGCGCATATTTTCAGGCTCACGCAAAAAAACCAGCAGACTGTTGTGTGATTTATCCTGAATGGAACCGTTTTCATATCTGCGAATCGTCTTATCTCCCCAATTCAAAAGTCTTGCAAAGCTTCTCTGGCTCAGTCCATACCGTTCCCTGATTTCCCTGATCTCATCGGGAAACAGCAGCTTATGCTTTCTGCGATATTCATCATAAGAAGCAAGAAGCGTTTCACTATCCAGCTCCTCACAATAAAGCTCTTCACCGCAGTCAGCGCAAACTAAAACCTTAGCATTCACTTCGATCGGCTCACCGCATACACAATAGATTTCTTTTCTGGCAGCGACCCTGGTTTCAACCTCTTTTCCGCATTTATCACAATATCTCTTCATCAATGCCACCTCCTATAAATCTACGAAAAATCATCCTCATGAAAACTAAGGCATTTTAATATATCTTTCCCATTCATCCGGTCAATTTTGATTTTTACATAAAATCTGACATCATCTATATGTTTCTTAAACTCCCAGATCTCACCCGATCTTTCAAAATCCTGTTTTGGTCCTTTATAATAATCGGCAACCGTCAACTCCAGGATTTCATCCTTAGCGTCAGTGATTGTAAGTCCATGTATCGCCAAATCATGCATATTTTTTCTCCGGGGAACAAAGTCATATTGTCCCCTGGATATCAAATCTTTTGCTCTTTCTAAAAAAGCTGAAATATCTGCATTATTTCCACTATCCGTCATTTTTATTCCCTCTCTTTTATATATTATACAATATATATC
>JAJQCU010000381.1 GCA_021202575.1 Lachnospiraceae bacterium | reverse complement strand
GTCGGTTACCGCTGTGGGGCTGGCGCTTGTGTTTGGCGTGGCCACAGGAACTATTTTCGGTTTCTATCCGGCGTATAAGGCCTCCAGGCTGGTGCCTGTCGTGGCGCTGAATCAGGAATAGGAGGGGCAGGCTCATGAAAGAGGAAAATAAGAAGAAAAAGAAGTCAGGCGGCGCAAAATCTCAGGAGAAGAAAAAACAAAAGAAGAAGAAAGAAAATAAAGAGGTCGTTGGGGTTGTGCTGGAGGAAGAAACTGAGGAAATAGCTGAGAAAACAACTGAGGAAACAACCGAGGAAACCACCGGTGAACTGATTGGAAATGAGACCACAAGGGAGACCAACGGGATATTTGAGGAGATCCCGCCGGAATTTCCTGAGACGGAAACGTTCAACGCAGCTTCTGAGAAGGATTTTCCTGAGAACACTGAGACAGAGGCAGTCAACGCCGACAGTGGGATGCCCGGAACCGATCCTGATGAAAAATCAGCGCCCTCACCGACTTCTCCGAATACTGACTATGTCGTTGAGGATTATATGGATGAGCTGATCCAGAGCAAAAAGCTGGAGGCTGCGCCCTCCATGGCGCAGAAACGAGGCCAGGATGAGCGGGCCATGATCCGGGAGCAGGAGCGGCTGGCGCAGGAGCGGCGGAGAAAGAAGCGGCATAAAAGGAGAAATATCATCATTCTGGTTGTCGTCTTGCTGCTGGCGGCGGGAATCTGGTTTATCGGCTGGGGCTACAGCCTGATCTTTGGCACGGCCACGGCCAGCAGCACCGTCACCATTGAGGTGGGCGAAGGTCAGGAGGTTGTCTACGCGCAGCTGACCAGCGTGAAAGGAAATGAAATCACTTACACCATTGCGGAAGCTGTGGAGACCACAGAGGAGGAGCAGGCGGAAGAGAGTGAGACACCGGAAGGATTTTCCGAAGACGGGACAACGGAGGAAGCGGAGGATGGAGAAACGCCAGATGCTTTTTCTGAAGGTGAAATGTCGGAGAAAATGACAGAAGGCGGGGTGCCGGATGGAATGACGGATGGCGAAATGCCGGAAGGAATGTCAGAGAGCGAAATGCCGGAAGGAATGACAGATGGTGAGACTCCCGGGGGTGCGGCAGACGGCATGGAAGCTCCCGCGGAAACAGAGGAAGACACGGAAGCGTCCGGTGACGGTCAGAGCAGCAGTGCCGCGGCTTCTGCAGCTGCGGTTCTGTCCGCGAATAGTACTGGAATGGCGACAGCGACAACCATGACAGTCACCAGCACGGACAGCTATTCTGTGACCAGCCTCGGCATGGGCGGCATGGGGGGCGGCGATATGAGTGGAGGAGACAGAGGCAGTATGAGCGGAGGCGGTTCCTTTGACTTTGGCAGCTTTGATTTTGACAGCTTTGGGGACAGCTCCTCTGGCGTAACCTCTTCCGCAAGCAGCACCTTTACCTATGACGGCGTGACATATATGCTGACAGAGGAATCCGCGACCATGCAGATTCCCGTGGGAACGGATGTGACCACAAGGCTGGGCAGCGTGACCACCTTCGTGAGCCTTTCCGCCGGCGACTGCGTTGCCCTTGTGATGC
Source organism: Lachnospiraceae bacterium (assembly GCA_021202575.1). Taxonomy (GTDB): domain Bacteria; phylum Bacillota; class Clostridia; order Lachnospirales; family Lachnospiraceae; genus RGIG6307. The sequence continues at coordinate 3,724 of JAJQCU010000381.1, read as the reverse complement.
AGGAGGTGGACGGCGAGCAGGTCATCATGGCGGTTTATATTATCGGATAGGAGAAGAGACGCATGATCACGATGAAAAATATCAATAAAGGCTACATGCTGGGTGAGGAGAAGCTGCCGATCCTGAAAGATGTCAGCTTCCATGTGGACGAGGGCGAGTATGTGGCTATCCTGGGACCCTCCGGCTCCGGCAAAACCACCCTGATGAACATCATCGGCTGCATGGATGTGATGGACAGCGGCGAATATTATCTGGACGGCATGGCCATCCATGAAACGCCGGAGGATGAGCTGACGGAGGTGCGCAATGAAAAGATCGGCTTTATTTTTCAGAATTACCAGCTCATATCCCTACTTACAATGTGATGCAGAATATTATCATGCCTCTGCTCATGCGGGGCGAGAGCAAAAAGGAGGCGGAGGAGGAGTGCATGGACACCATTAAGCTCCTGGGGCTGGATCACCGGATTGCCCATAAGCCCAGCGAGCTTTCCGGCGGCCAGAAGCAGCGTGTCTCCATCGCCAGGGCTTTGGTGGGAAAGCCGGCCATCCTTTTAGCTGACGAGCCCACGGGAGCGCTGGATCAGTCCTCCGGCAAGGATGTGCTCCGGCTCTTTGGGGAGCTGAATGAGATGGGCAACACCATCGTCATGATCACCCACGACCTGAACGTGGCAAAATCCGCCAGGAGGATTGTGAAAATCGTGGACGGACAGCTCTACGAATAAAAGTCCCGGGACGACAATGGCGAAAGCGCTCTTTTTAGAAAAACTTCACTTGTTTTCATGCGGTATCCTTGCTATACTGATATCGCCGAACAAAAAGTCCACAGCCGGTGCGGGCAAGCGTAGAGGCTGTGGGCTTTTTGTTTTTAATAATTTTATGTCGGGCTGTGAATGAAAAAGCTTTTTGACATTTGATGTATAAAAGTCATTTGGGGAGGTATTATGGCTTCAGATAGAAATGATGAATATGAAGAGGTTTGTATGATGTGCCATCGACCGGAGAGCAGGGCGGGCAGAATGATCCACCTGCCGGGAGATATGTGTATTTGCGGTGACTGCATGGACAGGAGCATGAGGACGGTCACGGAGCTGGAAAAGCAGGGCGTGTTTCAGAATCCGGAGTTCCAGCGCCAGATGCGGATCATGGAGGAGCAGCTGCGCCAGCAGAATAAGGGGGCAAATACCAGCTCCGCGCAGCAGAATAAGGGCTCCAATACCAGCTCCGTGCAGCAGAATAAGGGCTCCGATACCAACTCCGTACAGCGGAATCCGGCGCCCGGCGAGGAGATCGCGAAGAACGGGGAAAGCAATCAGGAAAGCAGTGAAACAGGCGCTTTGATCAGCACAGATGTGGAGGAGACGAAAGAACCCGACGCCGGGGAAGAGGAAAAGAAGGAAAATATCCATCCCCTGGACAATATCCCCATGGGTTTCCCTCAGATCCGCTTTGTGAATCTGTCCGACCTGCGCGGGCCGGCGTCAAACCGGTAGCGCCCCAAAAAGAAAAAAAAGGTGGAGCCTCTGAACCTGAAGGACGTCCCGGCGCCCCACAAGATCAAGGCACAGCTGGACGAGTATGTGATCGGGCAGGAGCATGCCAAGAAGGTCATGTCCGTGGCCGTCTACAATCACTATAAGAGAGTGGCTACCGGAACTCAGGATTCCATCGAGATTGAGAAGTCCAATATGCTGATGATCGGACCCACCGGCTGCGGCAAGACTTATCTGGTAAAGACTTTGGCAAAGCTTCTGGATGTGCCGCTGGCCATCGCGGATGCAACATCCTTAACGGAGGCGGGTTACATAGGCGACGATATTGAGAGTGTGGTGACCAAGCTTTTAGCGGCAGCGGACAACGACGTGGAGCGCGCGGAGCGGGGCATTATTTTCATTGATGAGATTGACAAGATCGCCAAAAAGCAGGAGACCCGTTCCCGGGATGTGTCCGGCGAGAGCGTCCAGCAGGGGATGCTGAAGCTTCTGGAGGGCTCCGAGGTGGAGGTGCCGGTGGGCGCCAACAGCAAAAACGCCATGGTACCCCTGACCACCGTGAATACCAGGAATATTCTCTTCATCTGCGGCGGAGCGTTCCCGGATCTGGAGGACATCATCAGGGAGCGCCTGACAAAGAATTCAGGGATAGGCTTCGGCGCTTCCTTAAAGGACGCTTACAAGGACGAACCGGATCTTTTAAGCAAGGTGACCACTGAGGATTTGCGCAAATTCGGCATGATTCCGGAGTTCCTGGGCCGTCTGCCGGTGGTGTTCACTCTGCAGGGCCTGGACAAGGAGAGCATGGTCAAGATTCTGAAGGAGCCGAAGAACGCGATTTTGAAGCAGTATCAGAAGCTCCTGGAGCTGGACGAGGTGGAGCTGGTCTTCGACGATGATGCTCTGGAAGCCATCGCGGAGAAAGCCATGGAGCGGGACATCGGCGCCCGCGCACTGCGGTCCATCATTGAGGACTTCATGCTGGATATCATGTATGAAATTCCCAAGGATGACAATATCGGCCGGGTACGGATTACCCGGGCCTATGTGGAGGGCAAGGGAGGCCCTGTGATTGAGATACGCGGGCAGCAGCGAATCGGGACTGCCGGAGCATAAAAAGGAGAGCGGAGTAATATATATATTTGCGGAAGATCCGGGAGGACAAAAACCGGGGTACGGAGAGCCTGAAGAGGTAATTTTTCATGAAATACATCAAAAAGCACGCGGTTTTTATTTTCTTTCTCATAGAGGCACTGGTCATCGGCTTTTTTCAGACTCTGGGCAACACGGACAAGCTCTGGAATTATGTCTTTGCTGAAAATATTGCCTCCGGACTTTTGCCCTACCGGGACTTTAACCTCCTCCAGACGCCCTTCTCCTGTCTGGTGAACGCTCTGTTTCTTACTATTTTCGGCCATCATGTGGTGGTGATTGAGATATTGGGCTCTGTCCTGTTTACACTGATCTGTATGCGGCTCTACGGACTCTGCCGGGAGCTTGGGGCAACACGCGTCGCGTCCATGATCATTCCGCAGGTTTTTCTTTACCTGTTCTGCTACAATGTTTTCTTTGAATACAGCTGCCTGATTTTATTTTTGCAGCTTTGCCTTCTGAGCGCGGATCTGATAGCTTTGCGCGGACAAAAGAAGCTCTGGGACAGGCCGCTGTATCAGATTGCGCTGGGCGTGGCCGCGGGGCTGGCGATCTTAAGCAAGCAGACCTACGGCGTTTTTGTGGCGGGGGTTTCCTGGCTGGGCTGCCTGTATACCTCTGTCTGTCTGAAAAAAACAAAAAAGGAGACCGGCGTCCTTTTGTCTGCCCGCACGGCTGGAATACTGATTCCCTGTCTCTGCTTTCTGTTTTATCTGCTGATTACAGGAACCTTTGCAGACTTCTGGGATATGGCGGTGGCGGGCATCTCCACCTTTACCAGCAAATATTCCTATCAGAAGCTGGCGCAGGAGGGCTGGGGAGAGATGGCCGCCTGCGTGGGAGCGCCGATTTTGATTTTTGTCTCGCTGAGTAGCGGGGGCCGCAGACGGAAGGAGCTTTACGGGCAGACTCTGCTGGTGATCCTGCTCTATGGGGCCGGCGGCCTGATCAACCTTTATCCTCTGGCAAATTCCTAGCATTTTTCCACTACGCCGATGCCCTTCCTGCTGCTCATCCCGGCGCTGCTGCCGCCCTCTCTCTGGCAAACAAGGCCGGTCTGTCTGCCGGGCGGAACGG
>JAJQCU010000356.1 GCA_021202575.1 Lachnospiraceae bacterium | reverse complement strand
TTTTCAGCTTCTGCGGGGCGAAACCGTATTTTTCCCTGTCAAAGCTCCAGGTCAGGCCCCCATACGCCTCCTCAGTCAGGTCATAGTAACGGCCCTGTCCCGGGATCCGGCTCCCTCTGGTGTATTTGCGGTAGGAAGCCCCTTTTTCCTCCTTGCAAAAAACGGTAATATAGCCGTATTGTAAAAGGCTGCTCTTTAAGGTAATCCTGGAAATCCGGTTAAAGGTGTGGCAGACTGCCTGGGAATCCTTCTGCCAGACCTCAAACAGAAAGCCGCTCACATTCAAAAGCCGGGGCGCCGCATCATACTCCGCCCGCGTAAGCAGAGCCCGGTTTACATAAGGGCTATCCTCAACCAGAGGGCATGGAACAGCGGCCTCCTGCGGGAGCCTTAAGCGGACCTCGCCGCTGATCAGGAAGCCGGCGGTATCGTCCTTCGCGTGCATGGGGACAAAGCCCTCTTTCGTATAGCACTCCCAGCGGATATCCGCGAAAGGATTGTTTTTCTTTTCCTCAAAGGGATTTCGCTTCGGATTCTCCTGCGCCCGGAAATAAAATATCATCTCTCCGTTAGCCTCCGGCAGTCCGTCCGCGCAAAACCACAGACTGTCCCCCGAAGCCGGATTTGGTCCGAACACCGGGACGGGGACTTTTACATCCCTGTCCGTTAGATGGGGAAAGTTCTGCCACTTTCCCTGCCGAAGACTCAAAATCCGGGTGATGCGTCCGGGCTTCAGACACAGCGGACGGTTCGTCTCAAAGCATACATTCCCCAGCAGAAATTTCTGGTTTGTCTTAAGGGCCAGCTCCTCCTTCAGATTGTCCGTCCCCAGAAGAGCGCGGGCGCAGCGGCCCTTTTTCGTCTCAAAGCCCACCAGCCTCAAAAGCCCCAGACGGACCTCGGGCGTAACCTGATTGATATGGTTCTGCTGCAAGATCTCAAAGGCCGGCAGATGCTCAAGAATCGTGACGCCCGGATCCGAGGGATTGAAATTTGTCCATTCCTTCGAATACATGGGTATCTCGATCATGGCCTCCGCCATCAGCTCGTCATATGTTTTATCATCCAGATTTCGATCATTCAGCATCGAAAAATCCTCCTTGAGGGCCGGTATCTGTCTGTAACAGCTCCTTACTCATCCGAAATCGCAACGTGAATCCTATGCTCCCCGCTTCTGCAGACAAAGAAGGGATTGGCCGGGGCGTTTTCCAGATCTGTTTCATGGGCGCCGTCAGCGTCCCGCCAGAAAACGGTCACGGACATCCTTCTGACCACGGCCTTGCTTCTGAGCATATTCAGGCGGATCAGAAGCTGGGTTCGCTTGGGCAGCGTTCCGATCGTCCAGCCGCTTCCGTCGTCCCCAGTGACCGGATTCAGATACCGCTCCAGAGTCTCCCGCAGGAGGTTCTGCACCTCAAAGCTGTCGTCCATCTGCCGGACTCTCACCCACAGCTCCACGCCGATTGCGGCGTAGACCGGCTCCATCAGATACAGATCATCGTCTCCGACAGTCAGCTCACAGGCTGACTGCAAATGCTTTTTCAATGTCCCGGACAGGCTGTGGAAGGAATAGGAGCCGATTTCAAAATCCTTCATCAGGATCAGAAAGGTCAGGGCGCTGTCTTTTTTTTCTCCCTCCGCAGTCCGGCCCGCCACCCCCTTCACCTGGGCAATCAGATCCGAATAGCTGAGAATTTCCTGCACATAGTCGTCCATGGATACCAGCCTGTGGCGGGATCTGAGGATATTGGCTCCCCGGTGCAGGGCGCTCTGCAGGCTCTCCATGCTGCTTCCGCCGTAGGCCTTGACCGGGTTGGTGATCTCATTGATAAACATCAGATTTCCCATGGCGCTGTTGATCTGTCCCGGCTCCACGTTCCCGTCCTGCCCGCAACAACAGCGGATCACCGCCCTGAAGGCCACAGAATCGGTAACTCTGGGAAAATCCGTGTGAATTCCATCCCCGAAGGTCAGGACGCTGTTCATCCGGTCCAGCAGATAGCATCTGCGCTGCGGCGCGAACTCCAGCCGGTCCGCCTCCTGCCATCGGACATAAAAGGAGGTCACCTCCCCCATGATATCGTACTCGGCCCGCACCTCATCCGGAGTTTCCTTCAGCATCCGCCGCATCATGGGGCGGGAAATGGTATTTTTCTCATTCACCCACAGCTCCACATCCAGGATGTTGGACACCCCAAGGTCGATCTCCATATTGGGGCGGGCCTCCTCCAGATAGAAGTTTTCCTCATTTCTGGTTTCCACGTTGGACGTCTCCACGGCGTTAAAACAGATACCGCGGATAAGCGGCGGCTCTCCGGGAAGCTCTGAAAGCTCCGGTAAGGAGGGGCTGACTTTGATCCAGTACGCGTTCCGGCCTTCGAGCGTGACGCGGCTCATATCCGCGGGAGGCATGAAGCGCACAATTCCGGGGCGGGACATCCCCAGCGTATGGTCTAAAACCCTCATCTGCTGAAAGCCCCTGAGACTGCTGTAATAAAAGCTGCACCGCACTCCCTGGAACCGGGTACTGTCATCGATCTGGAACAGAAGGCTTACGGGTCCCTTCTCCAGCTTCCTGTCAAAGCCCAGATACAGGCCGTCGTCCGGATACTCTGTGCCGGAAAAGGCGGTAAAGCTCTCCGAGGCCAGGACGGCCCGGGTCAGGTCCGTCCGTCTGGTGCCGCAGATGGAAGACAGATACTCCGGCTTCCTGTAGCTGCCTTCATAGGAGAAAGAAATTTTCAGATTTCTGATCACCGGATAATGATGGACACAGGGAATCATATAGCAGTTATCCGTCTTTAACAGGCGCAGCCGGATGCATCTGGCCTGATAGGCGCCCGCCCCGGCCGCTTCCCAGTCATCGGGGCAGAGGAAGGAAATCTCATATTTCCCGTTCGTGTCCGCGGCAAACATATTGCGGTTTTCCGTCAGGCAGTTGAGCTTCTTCCAACCCAGACCGTTAAAATACTCCAGGGAAACCTCATCGGCCCTGGCGTCCGCGGCCGCGTCCGTCCAGTAAACCCTGGGCTTCTTTTTGATCAGCTTTAACTCCGTGTCCTCCTGCCTCTGAGGCCCCAGAATACGGTGCTCCTGAACCGACAGGTCAAATTCCACCCTGACAAGGGCCCCGGCCTTGGAAAAATAAGAATCATGGCCGATGTAGCACTCCTGATACAGGGACAGGGTGTCGCCGAAGGGAGAAAAGTCCTCCGGATTCAGATCCTCACTGCCGCTGCCCACAAAGTCCGCGCTCTGTGCCTTTCCGGAGGAGGAAAGGAGCAGGTCATCCACAGTGAAGGTCTCCCGCACCGGCTCCAGCGCCTTTAATACCATCAGGGAGAAGAGGCCGGAGCCGATCTCGATCTTTTTATTTTTCTGCCGCTTGCGAAGGATCACGGTGCTGCCGTCATCGGCAAAGTCTACATCCTCCACATCGACCAGCCCCTCCTCCGTGTAATACTGAAACACGAAGGCTTTCCGGCGTATGGCGTCCATCAGCTCCCGGCTGCCGGTAAGCCTGACATAAATATGATCATTTTCCACATCCAGGATCCTGGAATGGCAAAAGATCAGGGCGTGCTGTCCGATTCCCTTCTCCCCGGAGGAAAACAGGGTAAAGGGCTTTAATTCCTGCTCCGCCGGATTTTCGCCCGCGGAAGGGGCGGAGGGCTCCTCCACAATGGAGGGCGGATCAAAATGTCCCAGAAGGGGGACGATGGCGCCGGTCTTTTTCTCTGTCATAAACGCGGCGCTCAGGGTGGCGCTGGTGACATAGAGGTCGTGCTGTGTCTCGAACACGATCTGCCCGTCATAGCCGTCCACGTCCGCCAGCAGGCGGGTTCCCTTATATACCTCCACTCCGGGGATGGTATTCTGCACCGGATTCATGACAACCACCGCCTGGGCAGGCCTGGCGGGAAGCAGGGAAATTCCCAGCAGATTCACAAACTCTGTGTGATATTTCTCCAGGACCTGATTGCAGCGGACAATATTGCCATACATCTGCCCGGCAAAAACCTTTACCAGGACGGAGCCGATGTCCGGGTTCTCCCGGTCATACCGCCATTCCGGCACATAGGAAGCCGCCAGAGCCTCCATCTCCTCTTCCAGCTCCTCCCGGGACCGCTCATCGATCTCATACAGATTCATATTCTTCCTCATAATATCCCGGCTCATAGGCTTCTTCCTCCGCGGGTGTTTCCAGATACAGCGGAAATACCAGGCTGTCATTGTCGCTCAGTTCGCTGATTTCATAGTCAATATTGATCAGAAGGCAGCCGTCCCTGACCTGAGAATCCATAGTGATCTCCACATTCCTGACTCTCGGCTCCTGGGACTGAATCTGCTCCCTCAGGGAACGAATCATCATGTTGACGGTGGTGTCGTTGATATCCATAAAGGGATAGGACATCAGATTGCTTCCGAAATCCGGCCTGAGAAAACGCTCCGTCTGCTGTGTCATCAGAATAAGATAGATGGATTCTCTTACACTGTCCCTGCCTGAGGACAGCGCGAATCTCCCTGTTCCCTGATTGACCTGGATTGGAAATTTCATTCCTGTGCTCATCCGGCACCTCCTTTACCCGATCTTGATGGGCGTTCCGGAAACGGTCACCGCTCCGCTGCTGGACAGCTTCAGCGAGCCCTTGGCATTGGCCTCCAGAGTGGCGGCCTCCAGCTTTAAGGAGCTGTTGGCGGCGATGGAAACCTCGCTCTGCATGCTCTCCGTGTGCTTGGTGGCCTTGACGGAAATTTCTCCGCTGCTGCCGTTCATACTTACCTCAACCTTTTCTCCGACCTTGATGGTCAGGGTTTTGGCGGCTGTGATCTCAATGGCGCCGTTTTTAGTGTCCATCTTCACCTGATTTTTGCCGTCCTTATCGGAGATAACGATCAGGCTGTTCTCATTGTCCAGCTCCATCCGGTGAAGCTGTGTGGCGGTCTCAATTTTTATCTTGTCTTTTTTGCCGTCTCCCTCTTTGTTATCCTCAAAAGAGAGCAAATTTCCGTTTTTTGTGACGATTTTTTTGAACTGATTGTCCTCGTCCACGGAGCCGGTCACAATGGCGTCGCTGTCCTTCGGAATGCAGCCGATCACGTAGGGCTTCTCGATATTGCCCTGTTCAAAGGCCAGAAGCACCTGGTCGCCTACCTCCGGCAGAAAATAATGCCCCCAGCCGCTGCCCCCGGACATCATGGCCACCCGGGCCCATTTTAACTCATTGGCGTCCTTGTCCCTGGTAGGCACGGTGACACAGACCCGGCCGGGCATATCCTTGTCATAGTTTAAGGCGACCTGCCCCACCACCACGCCAAAGA
>JAJQCU010000272.1 GCA_021202575.1 Lachnospiraceae bacterium | reverse complement strand
TAAACAAGATTTTAGCTGCCTAGATGTCCATGTCGGAAACATCCAATTCGCCGGACATGAGTTTTGGCAAGAGGGCATCACGGAGTTCTGCAAGTTTTTGATTCTCTATGTTGTTATTATCAATTGCATTATGAATAGGGGTACAATATTCAATAAACTGCTTAACTCCTTCCTCACTTGGATGAACAATTGGAATTGCATTCAATATACTTTGTGTCATCAAAGGTTGGCCAGAGCCAATATGTCTTGAAGGAAGGTCTGCATTCTTAAGGAGATAATAAACAAAAAGCTGAGATTCTCCAGTTCTGCTTTTTGCTTGTATTGCATTATCACTTATCCAGCAATTTCCTAGGCATAAATACGTGTTTCCGCAGTAGGCACCAACGCGACCAACTATGACGCAATTATTGGCATTTGCTTCGCCTGTATATGAGAGAACTCCGTTTCCTCCGAAAACGGGAACATTTCCATCGCTGACAGGACGTTTCTTTCCATTTGAAAATGTTACGATGCTACTTATTGTATCATTGCACATGCCTGTCAATATATGAGGAAACTTTTCTTTGAATATCGCCTGCGCTTGCTGCTCTAAATTCTTGTTTATTGCATTATTCAGTTCGATTTTTTCCTCTATCGGTTCCAACACTGATAAGGTATCATCTTGCGCTTTTAAATCAGGCACATTAAATTCAATGCGATTGAGCGTATCTGTTCTCAGGCTTGGAATCGTTGTTCCTTCGTTATACTGCTTAAGGTCAAGCATGGACAGTAAGTAGTATAAATAATGCGGTCTAATAATGTCCTCATTTATAATTGTATAGAACAGGGTGTCAACCGTCCAAAACGGATGCGTCACATAATGAACCTTCTCAATCGTACCTTTTCTTCCGATTAAAACTGATGGTTTGTCGTATAGAAGCATTGTTACATAGCCCATAAGTCCACCTGTCCCATAAATTGGAATGCTACCATCTTCTGATAGTACCGCTTTCTGATTTTTTCCATACTTAATTGTAGCAAGTTCCGAGAGTGTATGTGTGTTATACTTCATACCCAATCGCCCCCAGTTTCTTTCGAATCTCATTCTCCAGCTCATGCGACTTTGCAAACATCTCGGAAAGTTCCGATGTGAGTCTGGTCATTTTCTCCTCGAATGGCTCTCCATCATCTTCCTGCTCTTCAATACCAATATAGCGCCCCGGCGTCAGAATATAATCCTGCTTTGCAATTTCCTGCGTGGTAGCTACTGCACAGAAGCCTTTCACATCCTCTAAAGTGCCGTTCTGGAAAGCAGTGAATGTGTCCGTGATTTTCGCTATATCCTCATCGGTAAAGTCACGGTGCTTTCTGTCCACCATATAGCCCATTTTACGAGCGTCGATAAACAACGTCTTGCCTTTTTGCTTTTTGCCTTTGGTGATAAACCAAAGGGTCACAGGAATGGTCACGCTATAGAAAAGCTGCGTTGGCATCGCAACGATACCTTCTACTAAGTCATCTTCAATAATATTTCTTCTGATTTCTCCCTCGCCGGAGGACTGGGTGGACAATGCCCCGTTGGCAAGCACCAGACCGAGCTTTCCGTTCGGAGCGAGATGATGAATCATGTGCTGAATCCACGCATAGTTAGCGTTCCCGGCAGGAGGAGTTCCGTACTTCCATCGTTTATCCTCCTTCAGTTTGTCCTGACCCCAGTTTGAGAGGTTAAATGGTGGATTCGCCATGATGAAATCTGCTTTCAGTGTAGAATGCAAGTCATTGAAGAAAGTGTCCGCCTGATACGGTCCGAGGTCGGCATCGATGCCACGGATTGCCATGTTCATCTTTGCCATCTTCCAGGTGTCGGCATTGGATTCCTGACCGTATACAGAAACAACGCCGCGATTGTTGCTGTGCGCCTGTACGAAACGCGCGCTCTGTACGAACATACCCCCAGAACCGCAACAAGGGTCATATACACGACAGTTTGCAAACGGTTTCAGTATCGCTACAATGGTTTTTACGATGCTAGCAGGCGTATAGAACTCACCGCCCTTGACACCTTCATAGGCAGCAAACTGTGCGATGCAGTATTCGTAGGTTCTACCGAGCAGGTCCTTGCTTTCCTCGGTGCCGCCCATATCCATATTTGTAAAGAGGTCAACGACATCGCCCAAGACCCGCTTGTCGAGGTCAGGGCTGGCATAGTTCTTCGGCAGAACATTCTTCAGCTTTCTATTATCATCCTCAATCGCCCTCATGGCATCGTCAATGACTGTGCCGATTTCGGGAGTGTGTGCAGCAGAGGCAATTTTACTCCAACGCGCTTTCTCCGGGACAAAGAAAATATTCTCCTCCAGATATGCGTCCGGATCATCTTCAAATCCATCCCCTTCAGCTACAAGCTCATCATATCGCTTTTCAAAGGCACTCGATATGTAACGCAGGAAGATAAGACCAATGATAACCTTCCTGTATTCTGCTGCCGGAATGTGTCCCCACAGGACGCAAGCTGCATCCCATATCTGTTTTTCAAAGCCAATGTTTGCACTGCTTTTCTCTGCCATGAAAGTTTTCTATACCTCCGTCTTTTAGATTGTACATTATGGAACAGATTCTTTATATTCATCCGTCATTTTTCACAGTTTTCTTGAAAGAGTCCGTCCGCTTTTGTTTATCTTATATAGTATAACACAGCAACTTCTTGAAAACGACAACTTTTTCCTAATTTATGTGACTTTTTATAAGGCTATCATATAATTCCAATCAAATTTTTTCGTTTGCCCTTATAAGATGTTTTACCGCCCTCACCAGCACCTCCACCTCATCCAGCACTAGCAACACCATCGACCCCAGAATAATCCCCTTTGTCGCCTTCTCCCATTTTCCTTTTCCTCTCGCCCGGCCAGCGACATAAACCGCCATCCCCAGCAGTCCGGCATGTCCGGCTTTCTGCATCGCCATCCTGCTGTAGAAACACGCTTCATCCACCTTCTCAGATAAATCCGCCTTTTCCTCCGGCTGCCCCTCCACAAAATCGCTGCCGACTGTGCAGTATTTCAGGAAATCCATGGCCTGGTCTTCATCATATTCCATGCCCAAAAGCCACTCCACCATTCTTTCCGCTTCCTCATATGTAATACTTTTCTCTCCTGGCTCCAGCACCGGATGATACTGATTTATAATATTTCCAATTCTCTTTTTGCACTGCTCTGTCATTGCATTTTCCTCCTTAGCAATATGATTTTTGTAAAGATACCAGATTTTACCCTCTTATTCTTCATCGACGGCCACCTCTTGCTTCTCCTGCTTCTCCTCCTCCACCACCCTGCAGATCACCCACGCCGGCGTGATGAACATCACCTCCGCCTTAAACTTCTTCCCAACCTTCTCATAAATCCGCCCCGTGCTCATCGTGCCGGTCAATGTCGTGTAAGAAGAATTCGCCACGTAGCCAACCGTCCCGACATGCTTTAATGTCACCCGGATCGCTTCCGAGTCATAAGGGTTGTGAGGTTCCTTTACACACTTGAGTTTCTTGCCGATCTTAAACGGTGCCAGCCCGTAATAATGCTTGATACCGGTTACTGTGATATACTTTTCCTTCATCTTCGCGTCTCTCCTTTGCATGAAATTTATTTTTAATGATACTTATAGATTGCTTCGCCAAAACCGCTCCCACAATCCCTTGTATCATTCATATAAAAAGAGCCAGGATAAGGTTTCCCCTACCCTGGTTCCATTCTCGCACTTCTATTGTCCCAAAAACAGCCCTCGCAAAAGAACTTTTGTTCTCATCCGTACTCTTGCGCCAGCCGCTTGACCTCCGCTTTCACTTCCTCCACGACGGTATCCGGCCCGATGATCTTCGCGCCACTGCCGCGCGCCATCACCCAGTGAATAAACTGGTTGCGGAACTCCCCTTTCACATTGACCATGAAAGGTTCCTCATCCGCCGGAATGACGGTGGTGTCTTTGCCGAAACGGTCAATGATCGCGCCGATCAGTTCATTCTCACAGCAAAGCTTCACGGTCTCTTCCCTGCCGCCGTACATGCCGAACATCTTGCGTGCATAGAGTGCCATGTCAAATTCTTTGAAGCGTTTTTTGCCCTCGCGCCGCTCCCTGGCGCTCTCGATGCGCAGCATCTTGTCCACACGGAAGTGCTTGATCATGTCGTTTTCGCTGTCATAGGCCACCAGATAATAATTTTCATCATCCCAGCAGAGCGCCCAGGGGCTGACCTGATACCAGGCGCCGTTATGGCGCAACTCCGGCTCCTTTTTCACATTCCACTGGAAATATTGGAAGCGGATCTGCTCATTCGCAGCAATCGCTGAGTGAATAGCGTCCACATTGTAATAAATGCTCTCATTCATGGTCTTGACGCGCTGCGCCACATACACCTGCCGGTGCAGCTGCGAGGCTTCGTACTTGCTGGCAAGGTCCTCGATCTTTTTAATCAGCTCATTGGACTTTTTCGCTGTAATAAATTTCGCGGACTGCACCGAATCCACCAGAAGCTTTAACTCCGCCAGCTCAAACTGTCGGCTCCCGACATGATAATAGTACGTCCGATCCTGCTGTTTCCGGATAATCTCCATGCCGTACTGCCGCAGGCTTTCCATGTCGCTGTACAGGCTCTTCCGTTCGGCAGTGATCCCATACTCATGAAGCTTGGCAATGATTTCCGCCATGCTGAGTGAATGGGTTTCGTCTGTCTCCTCCAAAAGGATTTTCATAAGATACAGAATCTTTAATTTCTGATTGGATTCTCTGGCCATCACCTTTCCTCCTGCGTGCAGACCGTGTTGCCATCCTGTCAACAGATAATCATGTACGTTTATTTAAACAAGGTGCCATCGAAAATCACAGAAAAGATTCCGTTTTCCGCAAATAAAGCAAGTCATTCATAAATTTCCGTGATTTCAGACAACACAGGGCGCATAAAAATGCCGCTCTTCACAGAAACATCGGCTTGAATATGAAAATTGCCAGTCCTGAGCCTGACATAACATAAATGACGCCCATCGAGGAAAGAGAGTTTCTTCAATGGGCGTTTTTCATTAATTATTATCCAGATGTGCTTAATTCATAGCAATCACACAGGCTGCATCCACTCAAAATTGTCCTTGCCGGCACCAAGCTCAAAATGATATTTACCGATTCCCAAATCAGCACCAGAATAGGAGCCGTTATCGCAGGTCATGCTCACCTTGTTACCCTTACCCCTGATGGTAAATGCCTGCTTGTTCATTGCCGTTGGTGCTAACAGAGCCGCTGAAACACCTGCTTTGAACCACTCCGGAGCGGTGCCCTCATAGGACGAAATATCTGATGCCGCTTTGGATTTATGCGGAACTCCCTGATTCTCACCATA
>JAJQCU010000225.1 GCA_021202575.1 Lachnospiraceae bacterium | reverse complement strand
GGCAATTATATTCTTGCGCTGAAATATCACATGGTATCCGAAGCTCCGGCAAAGGCATTTGCGGCAAGACTGAATGAACTGATTGTGAATAATGGCTATTGTCTTTATACGGGCTTTATGTCCACTCCGCATTTACTGGATGTGCTGTGCGATTACGGCTATCAGGATACGGCATGGAAGGTACTTTTCCAGACGAAATGCCCGTCCTGGCTGTATGAAATTGATCATGGAGCGACCACGATGTGGGAGAACTGGGACGCTGTTCGCGCGGACGGAGAGCTGAACAACTGCTCTTTCAATCACTACGCTTTCGGCTGTGTCGGCGATTTCATGTATCGCAGAGTTCTGGGGATTCAGAACACGGGCATCGGCTACGACCACATCCTGCTGGCACCGGAATATGATGCGCCGCTCACACATGCGGAAGGTTCATATGACAGCATAAGAGGCAGGATTGAAATGCGCTGGGAGAAGAAGGACGGAGCAGTCCATATCTTTGGATGCATTCCGGCAAACACGGACGCTATGCTCCGTCTGCCAAACGGGGACGAGAAGGCGCTTGGCAGCGGGAAGTTTGATCTGACGGCTTTATGATAACTGTGCCGTCTTTTCCCGGTACTGTTTTGGCGTCATGCCGTACTTCTTTTTAAACACATTCTGAAAATAGGACTGGCTGGAGAAGCAGAGGTAGCAGCTGATTTCACTTAAAGATTTATCTGAGTAGGTCAGCAGACTCTTTGCCTCCTCCAGCTTGCACCGCATGATAAAGCTGCTGATATCAAATCCGAGTTCTTTTTTGAACCTGCCGGAGAGATAGGAGCGGCTTTTTCCAATATATTCCGCGATATCGCTGACCTGGATGGGTTCGTTAATGTGATGGGTGATATACTGGACGCAGTCGAACACTTCCCGCGACATGCCTTCCGGAATTTTGGCCTCGGAAACCCTCTTCGTGAAATCCAGAAGCATGGAATATTCCAGATTGGAGATATAGGGGATGCTCTGGCTGCGCTCGCATTCCTGAATATAGAGATCGGAAAGCTGGTAGGCCTGCTCCATATCCATGCCGCCCGCGATCGCGGCCCTGGTGACAAGAGCGATGCTGGAAATCAGGATGTTCTTTCTCTGGCGCAGCGCGTTGTCTGCCACAATCCCTTCCGTTAAATCAGAGGAGGAGGACGCAAGCAGGGCATCCAGCCGTTCTGTGTCGCCATCCTGAACGTACTGGAGCATTTTGCGCTCAAAATGCCAGGTGTTGTGATACTGCTGGCTTTCTTTTGACTCGTATACCTGCTCTGTATGCTGACGGGACAGCTCCTGAATGGTCGCGGCAGCGTTCGCGTTGAATTCAAAATGCCCGTAAATATCAATGCTTTTATCATTGATGCATGAAAAGAGAAATCCCAGCGTCTGCAGGAACCGGTTGTACGACACGATGGGCGTGGTGTAGAGAAATTCGGATACGACTTCTTTGTATTGCTGGTCAATGGCCCATTCTTTCATGAAATTCCGAAGCGTAAAGTCAGACATCGGGGTACTGTAAACAGGACCGACCATCATCAGGTAATCCTCAGCTTCGGATTTCACGCACCCCATATATCCGAAGGAATCGGTAATCACGCAGTCCGGATTGCTTTGAAAGCTGAGAAATGCCGGAAGCTTCCTGCTGAAAATGGACTCATCATTTAAGACAGCCGGATAATAATTTCCCTCCCCGGTCGAAATGGCGAAATGACTGATGGGGGTTCCGGTTGCATTGTAAAACATACGGCAAAAATCATCCAGATTGCTGATCATGTTTTTCTCCTTAGTGCAGAGTTTCCTTCTTAAAAAACAGCAGGGTTAGGAACCGTTGCGAAATAATATGCCCATCCTGCACTGGCTAAGACTGGAATCGCAACCTCTAAAAGCCTCGCCGTAGCCCGTTACAAGGTGTAAATGTCTCATCACGTAACGGCTCTTTTTCACAACCGTCTGACAACCTCAATCCTGCGGCATTTCCTCCAGCTGCGAGGAAAGCTCCTCCCAGACCTCCATATCCGCCGCGATCTCTGCCTCCAGCGCGTCAATCTGCGCCTGAATCTCGGTCAGCTTCGTATAGCTGGAGGCATGTTCCGGCAGCAGCAGTTCCTCTTTTAAGGCGGCCAGCTGCGCTTCCTTTGCTTCCAGCGCTTCCTCAGTATTTAATATTTTACGCTCCAGATACGAGCGCTCATTGACAGCATTATTGTAAGCCTTGACGCCGGTCTGGCGCTTTTGCTGGGAGGCGTTTGTGCTGATGACGCCGCCCAGCAGCGGCTCGCGGCCGACACCGGCTTTCGCATCCTCGCTGGCGCCGGAAAGCAATGCGTCCAGATGCTCCTGGTATTCGTCAAAGCCGAAGCGATACAAGTGTGTAGTCCCGTCCTCAAAGGCCAGAATCTGACTGGCGATTTTTTTTACAAAATACCGGTCGTGGGAGACAAAAATCAGCGTCCCGGTATATTCCGCCAGCATGGTTTCCAGCGTTTCTTTTCCCACGATGTCCATGTGGTTCGTGGGCTCGTCCAGGATCAGAATATTCGGGCGGCGCTTAAAAATCTTGCACAGGGCAAGCCTTACCTTCTCCCCGCCGGAAAGCATGGAGATCTCCTTAAACACATCCTCACCGGTGAAAAGGAACGCGCCCAGGGCGTTGCGCACCTCCGTTTCGGTCAGGGTCGGGAATTCGTCCCAGTAATCGTCGAGAACCGTCTTATCGCTCCGGAACATCGCCATCTGCTGGTCGAAATAGCCGATCTGGGCGTGCACGCCGTAGTGGTAACCACCCGAAAGGGGATCCAGCAGCCCGACCAATGTCTTTAAAAAGGTCGATTTGCCCAGCCCGTTGCCGCCCACGATGCCCAGCTTCTCGCCGCGTTTCAGTTCGAGGGAAATCACGGACAGCGGACGGTCGTAGCCTATGGCAAGCTCCGAGACGGAGAGCACGTCTTTTCCTGTCTGGATGAGCGGCTGGAAATTCGCGTGAAAGGTGCGCAGATCCGCCTTATCCGGCGATTCGATCTTCTCCATGTGCTCGATGGCCTTTTCCTTTGACTGCGCCATGGAGGTTTTCGTCGGCTTGCCCTTGAAGCGCTCCACCATACGTGTGAGGCGCGCGATCTCCTTTTGCTGCGCGTTGTAATCCTTCAGCTGCTTTTCATAATTTTCCTTTTTGCGGGCGACGAAATTTGTATAGTTGCCCGGGTAACGCTTCGCGGTCCCGTATTCAATCTCATATACGACGTCCGCGATATTGTCCAGAAACATCCGGTCATGGGATACCAGCACAACGGCCTTCGGATAAGAACGCAGATATCCCTCCAGCCACTCGATGGTAGTAATATCGAGGTGATTCGTCGGCTCATCCAGAAGCAGGATATCCGGCTTTGAGAGCAGAAGCTTGATGAACGCAATCTTCGTCTGCTGGCCGCCGGAAAAATCGGACAGAGGTTTCCGGCGTTCCTCCTCGGAAAAGCCGAATTTGCGGACCATGACGTCGTATTCCTTTTCGAAATAGTAGCCGCCGTCCTCCTTGAAGGCCTCCTCCAGCATCGTATAGCGGGCCACCTTTGCGTCGGAGTGGTCATGCCCGAGTTCCACGGCTAAAGCCTCCAGCTCCTCCTTTCGCCGGATCATCGGGGCGAAGGATTTGCGGATCTCGTCCTCCAGTAAGATGGACGCGTCCTCAAACGCGACCTGCTTCAGAAAGCCAATCCGCGGATTGCCGGTGGAGGAAATGGAGGAGTGAACGCCGTTGATTTCCTCTAACTCCACCTCGCCGGAAATCAGCTTCAGAAGCGTCGTCTTGCCGCAGCCGTTGCGGCCAACGACGGCGATTTTTTCCGTGTTGCGGATTTCAAAATTGATATCGTGTAAAATAACCTGGTCGGAAAACTTGACCGTGCCGTTGGTAATCTGGTATAACATGGGTAGTTGGGTATCCTTTTTTCAGTGGGTTTTTGCTTCACCGCATTATCCTACCACGAAATGGCGGCGAATGCCACAGAAAAATGTGAATTATCCTGTCTGTCAGACGATTCTGCGCGGCAGTATTTTGCAGTGTGTTATAAGGGCGCCCTTTCATGTGATACCTTATTGTGTAAAAACACGGCCGCATGATGATTTTAGAAAAATGTAGCAAACATCATCAGAAAAATAAAGAAAAACGTAACAAAAACTATTGATAAACTCCGGAAAAATGTTACAATGCTGATATCGGAGGTGTTGCAACCTATGCTTGAGCGGCAAATTTATACAAAGCTGAAATCATGGAAGGACGAAAAGCCAAAAAAAGCGCTTTGCGTGATCGGCGCCAGACAGATTGGCAAGACGACAATCATTGAGCGGTTCGGACGTGAGCATTATGAGAATTTTGTGGAAATCAATTTTGTCACGGACACGGACGCGCAAAAGATTTTTGCGGGGAATCTGGACGCGGACACGATTATAGAAAATCTAACGGCTTTTAAAATGCAGAAAATGGAGCCCGGAAAGACTCTGGTTTTTCTGGATGAGATTCAGGAGTGCCCGAATGCCCGATCCGCGATCAAATTTCTGGTAGAGGACGGACGGTTTGATTATATTGAGTCCGGGTCCATGCTGGGCGTCCGGTATCATGAGGTACGCTCGTATCCGGTTGGCTTTGAAGAAATTTATTACATGTATCCCATGAGCTTTGAGGAATACGCGTATGCGAACGGAGTGCAGGAATCGACGATCTCACGCCTGAGACAATGCTATGTGAAAAAAAAACAGGTTCCTGACGCCATCCACACAACGATGCTGAAGCTTTTTTATACGTATATCGTCGTTGGCGGGATGCCTGCCGCAGTGCAGACATACGTGGACAGCCATGATATCGGAAGGGTTGTTCAGGTACAGAGGGATATCCTGGAATTATATCGGCTTGACATTGCGAAGTATTCGACAGGAAGCGAAAGAATTAAGATTCAGGCAATTTTTGACAGCATTCCTTCCCAGTTAAATGATAAAAACAGACGATTTTTTCTGAATAAAATTGATGAAAATGGCAGATATAACCGATATGAGAACTCTTTTCTGTGGCTAAGTGACGCCGGTGTGGCGCTGCCTTCTTATAATGTGGCTCAGCCGCAGGCCCCGCTTCAGATAAATGAAAAGAGAAACATCTTCAAATTATTTTTGAATGATACCGGCCTGCTCTGCGCGGCGTGCATGACCAATATTCAGTTTGCGCTTCTGAATGGAGATGTGGAAGTTAATATGGGCAGCATTCTGGAGAATGTATTTGCGCAGTCGATCAGAGCCGGGGGCTTTTCTCTTCATTATTATGAATCGAAAAAAATGGGTGAAGTGGATTT
>JAJQCU010000284.1:3407-5376 GCA_021202575.1 Lachnospiraceae bacterium | reverse complement strand
TTTTATGCACCCAGGACTTCAGTGGGGAGCAGGCGGGGATTGAGAAGCTGGGAGAAAATACAGTCTTTTTCCTGCCCTATCTGATGGGCGAGAGGTCTCCGCACAATGATCCCAGCGCCCGGGGCGCCTTTATCGGCATGAGCATGGACACCTCCAGGGCGGATATGACCCAGGCGATGCTGGAGGGCGTGGCCTTTGCCCTGCGGGACTCCTTTGAGGTGGCAAAGAGCCAGGGTATCCATATTTCCTCTACGAAAATCTGCGGCGGCGGCGCGAAGAGCCCTCTTTGGAAAAGAATGATCGCCAATATTTTCAACATCCCGGTGCAAGTGCCCGCGGTGGAGGAAGGACCCTCCATGGGAGGCGCCATGCTGGCGGCGGTGGCCTGCGGCGTGTATGGCAGCGTGGAGGAAGCGGCAGCGCGGATTGTCAGGGTGGTGGACGAGGTGCGTCCGGAGCCTGAGCTGGCGGCGCGGTATGAGGAGAAGTACAGGCAGTTTGTGAAGCTGTATCCGGCGTTAAAGAAGAGCTATTCCCAGATTTACGGATGAGCACCCGGCAGACGGCTCTCTGGCGCAGATGCGCGGGGAAGCGGCAAGTGCGGAGAATTGGGAATTTGCAATGTGCGGCAAACGGATCGGCGGAGAAGCCGGGTTATTTTGAAGGTGCTATGTGGAAAAGTCAGACAGAATACCGGACCTGAAAATGCGGGAAAGCAGGTCAGAAAGGAAAATATGAAAATCTATAATGTGACAGATCCTGAATTTAAGAAATATGGCACAGTAATCACCCATCTGGATTTCACGGAGCTTGTGGCGGCGCTGGCCAAGACGCCTGTGACGGAGGGCGTGGTCTATGAGCCTTCCGTGGCGAGCCTGGAGGCGGTTCCGCTGATGAAGCGGCTCTCTGAGATTTATTATGGGGAGATGCCCATCCAGATCGGCTACTGCAACGGCTATAATACGAAGCTGAACGCGCTGGAGTATCACAGGGACAGTGAAATCAATGTGTCCACCGGCGATTTTGTGCTGCTGCTGGGCAGCCGCCAGGATATTACGGAGGATTTTGTTTATGATACAGGGAAGGTGGAGGCCTTTCTTGTGCCGGCCGGTGTGGCGGTGGAGGTGTACGCTACCACCCTGCATTACGCGCCCTGCCGGGCGTTTGGGTTACCCTTCCAGGTGGCGGTGGTGCTGCCGAAGGACACGAACCTTCCTCTGGAGCACGCTCATCAGACGGACGGCCCGGTGACGGAGGACCGGTTGCTGGCGGCCCGAAATAAGTGGCTCATCGGGCATAAGGACGGTGGGCTGGATGAAGGCGCCTATATCGGGATGATCGGGGAGAATCCGGAGATCTGAGACCATGCGGGTTCATTGCAGCAGATAAATGAGTCCGGTGCCTGGCGTCGGACTCAAATAATGGTGCTGATTAAAGCTCTTTAAAACGTTTCAGCTGTGTTTGAATTTTAGAATATCTTCCTCTTTTATTTCTGATAGAGGAATGTTTTTCTGATCTGCATATGCTGTAAGGGCATGCAGGTCAATTGTAGATGCAGCCGGATGATAGGGATTGTGAGTTTCTATATATTTTTCCATGGCTTTTCTGCGTTCACTATAATTAATATTTGTCGTCTGACCATTCATATTGATATTCCTCCCGGATTTTGCTCATTGCTTTTTCATCCATAATAAAGTGATATGGATGCTCAGGCAACGGAATATGTATTGCTCCATGCTCATTACAAAAATGTTCAAGCAGTACTCGATCCATTGCTTCTGCGTGAATAAAACCGCCATATCCGTACTTTGACGAGATTTCTCCGGCGATTGCCAGCAGATGGCCTCCTACGCCGTAAAATCTTCTCTTCCCGTTAAAATAGGTATCGTTATCCGGAGATGCACAGGCCCAGTTGATATATATGCCCTGCGCAGTACGGTCTTCAGAGACAGCAACCATTCCCTGAATG
>JAJQCU010000284.1:1531-3397 GCA_021202575.1 Lachnospiraceae bacterium | reverse complement strand
AATACCACAGCATATACGCGTACCTCTTATGAAAATTTACACCAGTTTACATGCCATCCTGTTCTGGAATTGGATTTTGCCAGAAAGCTTTTACGTTTTAATTCGATGACCTCGGTTTCATATACCTCTCCGGTTTTGGCATCCTTTAAACATTGCGTAAGGGAATCGATTGGGATGGTGATCATATAATAATTTGTAGTCTGCTCTCTGTTTCATTATATATTATTCCCCTTGATTTCTCAACTGCTTTCGGGCATCTTTTGAATTGGTAGAAGCAGACTGTTCCTCCATAGGAAAATTATATCACAGAAGTTTTTCTCATGTAGTCGATACATCGTCCTATTTGCAATTTTATGTAAAAGTGCTGAAAGCACGAAGCAATCGGCTTTTACATATGGTGATGTCCTTTTGTAAATATTCGTGATAAAGATGGAATACAGTTGTTATTTTTTTTAACTGATACAATATCTTTTCAAAGCATACACACTCCGTTTCGGGGAGAGAGCACGCGTCGGACACAAGCAGGCATTTTCTCACGAAGCCGGAGGCTTTTTTGACGGCGGCGGTAAGCGCTTCCTGGCTGGGGAACGGGGCGCCGGTCAGTGAGGAGGGCGCTTTCAAGGGTTTCCCTGTCAGGGAGGACTCTTCTGACAGCACTCCGGACTGGGAGGCTCCTTTCAATGAAGTTCCGGTTATGGTGTTTCCTTTTAAAAGCTCGGAGGCCAGAATGGCGGAGAAGATATCACCGGTGCCGTGGCGTGGCCGGGCGACCTTTCTGGTGCGCAGGAAAGCGGTCTGATTTTCTGACGGTATATGGCGATCTTCAGATATGGATATATTTTCTGACAGGGGCTCTATGTCTGTCATACATAGATTTCCGATGAAGCTTTTGCAGGGAATGCCGGTGATAACCACTTGCCTCGGCCCCATGGAGAGCAGCCTTTGCGCCAGCGTGATCAGCTCATTTCTGGAAAAATCCGGACGCCAGGGCGTGTTGGTCAGAATACAGGCTTCGGTCAGATTCGGTGTGACCACATCCGCCAGAGCAGCCAGTGAGCGCATGCTCTCCTGAATCTCCTCTCCGCAGGTCGCGTAGGCTTTGCCGTTGTCTCCCATGGCCGGATCCAGAATATACAGGGTATTTTCCTTTTTAAAATCCGTTAAAAACTGCCGGATCAGGCCAGCCTGCGACTGATTTCCCAGAAAGCTGGTCAGAATTCCGTCAAAAGAAAAGTCAAGCGCCTTCCAGACGTCCAGGTAAGCTGTAAGCTC
Organism: Lachnospiraceae bacterium; assembly: GCA_021202575.1. Lineage (GTDB taxonomy): Bacteria > Bacillota > Clostridia > Lachnospirales > Lachnospiraceae > RGIG6307. The sequence continues at coordinate 2,125 of JAJQCU010000284.1, read as the reverse complement.
CGGTGTGAAATCTGTCATGTGCCAGGTCGGATATCCGGTGTGGTTGGAAAAAACGGCCGTGGGCACCGGGCAGCACTGAACGCCCAGCTGAGAGATGACGGGAAGGGCCACAGTCAGGGAGCAGCGCCCGTACCCTGTCAGGTCGCTGACGAGGGCGAGCCTTTTCGGGGGATGGGGATCGGACAGAGACGGAGCGGGTGAGGTCACTTGATTTTCCATATTTTAAAATGCCTTTCTTCCATTGAGGCGGGAATGGTGTTATACTTGTTTTTATCATAGCATAAATTGACGTGAAGCGAAATGGAATTTGCTGGAAAAGTGTTGTCAATAGCCAGGCTTGTGCCGTGCCTGCACGGCTAAGCGTATGGCTGACTTGTATGAGCAAGCAGCTATTTTCTGAAGGAGAATGGGCGGATTGCGAATATAGGTCACGATTGCGGGAGCTCGAAGAGCGGAGCAATTGACTTTTATATGTAGTGATGTCCGTTTACTGACGTCAAAGATAAGGAGGCAGGATGATGAACATTATTGATTTACACTGTGACACATTAAGCCGGATGCTGCGCATGGAAAAACAGGGGCAGCCCCAGAGCC
>JAJQCU010000284.1:0-1521 GCA_021202575.1 Lachnospiraceae bacterium | reverse complement strand
ATGGGGCGGCGCGAGGACCCTTATGAGCTGGGGCAGGAGCTGGCGGAGCTTTTTCAGAAATGCATGAAGGAAAATGAGTCATACATAGAGCCGGTGTATCGATTCTCAGATATTGAGAAAAATCAGGCGGCGGGAAAGCTGTCAGGGATGCTGACCATTGAGGAGGGCGGCGTGCTGCAGGGCAGCGTCGAGAAGCTGCGGGAGTTTTATGAGTATGGCGTCCGGCTGATTACGCTGACCTGGAATTTTCCAAACGAGCTGGGTTATCCCGGGGCGAAGGAGGAGACGCCTGTGCCGGAGGCGGCGAACTGGAAAGTGAAGGGGGAGTATCCGGGACTGACCGGGCGGGGAATTGAAATGGTGGAGGCCATGGAGGAGATGGGAGTGATCGTCGACGTATCCCATCTGTCCGACGCCGGGTTCTGGGATGTAGCCGCCTGTACCCGTAAGCCCTTTGTGGCCAGTCATTCCAATGCGCGAAGCGTCTGCGGGCATAAGAGGAATCTGACGGACGCGCAGATTCGGACGCTGGCGGAGCATGGCGGGGTGATGGGGTTGAACTTTGCCGCGGATTTTCTGAATGACGACGGAACGAAGGTCAGCCTGGACGATTTTGTCAGGCACGCCCTTCACATTATCAATGTGGGAGGGGAGGATGTGCTGGCGCTGGGCAGTGATTTTGACGGCATTGAGACCAACCCGGCAATGCCTCATTGCGGGGACCTGCCCCGGTTATTTGACGCCATGAAGAAGGCGGGTATGACAGAGGGCGTGATTGACAAGATCAAAGGGGAGAACGCGCTGAGAGTATTAAAGGCTGTTCTGAATTAGTATTGCAGAGATATGTATAATCATTACCCGATTTGAAGCAGCTTTTACATAAGATAATGATTGAGTGTCGGACAGTAAGTGGAAAATCTGGAAGCGCAATTTTATCAGTATAGCCAGGTGAGCACTGGCAAAATGAGGGTTTTATAAGATGAGTCTGCAATTTATCCTTGGGGGCAGCGGCAGCGGAAAGAGTACTGCCCTCCATCACCATATGATTTCGGAAGCGATAAAAAATCCCGGGCGGCAGTACGTGCTGCTGGTGCCGGATCAGTATACCATGCAGATTCAGCGGCGGATGGTTGAGCTCCATCCGGGACATGCCCTGTTTAACGTGGATGTGCTGAGCTTCGGGCGGCTGTACCATAAGGTAAAGGAGGAGTTAGGGGGAGAGGAGCTGGTGGCGCTGGATGATACCGGCAAGAATCTGATTCTGCGAAAGCTGTCCTCTGACCTGTCCGCCGACCTGCCTGCCATTGGCGGACTGATGGAAAAGCAGGGCTATGTGTCGGAGGTGAAAGGCCTGATTTCGGAGTTTATGCAGTATGGTATTACTCCGGAGGGCATGGGGGAGCTCATCGAGGCCGCCGCCGGGCGCAGGGGCTTACAGGCAAGGCTTGCGGATATTCAGAAGCTGTATGGCGCTTTGTTCAATGAGATGGCAAATAAATTCCGCACCGGGGAGAGGGTTTA
>JAJQCU010000179.1:350-5389 GCA_021202575.1 Lachnospiraceae bacterium | reverse complement strand
CTATAATTATCCTGATTTCAAACCTGATTATATACATTTTGGCTAATCGGAGACAATATCTCAAAACGATTTCCGGCCTTATATTTGTATCATATTCGGGAATGCAATGAATGAGGACCATTGGAGGATCTCATGCCCGGAGAAGAACACACCATACTCAATATGCCCCAGGCCCTTGAAAGCCCTGACTCTCCCATCAATATCCGGAATGTGCACAGTGATTTCAGTCAGTTCTACCGCATGGACGCCCCATTTCAACTGACCATGGAATATTGTGGCGGCCCGGAGGCAGAGGATTATGTCAATATTGTGACCCTTTCTCCGGATAAATCCATTCTGTATCAGGAAACCCTGGCTGAAAAAAATCGCGTCCGGACGAAAGCCACGCCTCATTTCCATGACTTTTATGAATTTGTTATCGTTCTGGAGGGAAATATAGACCTGATCATTGAGGAAAAGGAGTACCTGTACACTGCCGGAAGCTGCTGTCTGCTTAACAGAAGCCTACGCCATCTGGAACGGTATCACTCCGGGTGCAGAGTGCTGTTCCTGGGAATTTCTCCGGAGTTTATGGAAGAGCTGTTTGCGTCAGCGCAGAATTCTTCTTTTCTCAGTGAAAAAGAATTTTACGGGAGCGATATCCACGGCTTTATCACCGCTGATCTGAGAAATCCGGGAAAAAAAGAATATATTGATTTTATTCCCGCGTATCAGAATTATTGGAAAAATAACAGGGGGAATTGCCCGGAGACTGATAATCTGCACTCTCTGGCGGAGTCCATGATGAAAATCCTGCTTTATCCTTCTTTTGGAGCATCCTTCCAGATTCGTGGATTGCTCTGTGATTTTTTATCCCGTATTTCCTCTCCCTGCCATTATCACAGCACCGTGATTCGCCTGGAGACAGGCAGCGATTTCCTGATTTTTTCCCGGGTCAGCCGTCTCTTTGAGGAGAGTGACGGGCGGATTTCCAGATCCGGCATGGAGCAGCTTTTACATTACAGCGGCGATTATCTCAACCGTATCGTGAATAAGTATACCGGAATGAGCCTGTTTGAATACGGTATGACCTTCTGCCTGAAGAAAGCGGCCCGGTACCTGACGGAGACAAACGAGCCCATCAGTGAGATCACAGCCAGGCTTCATTTTTCAAACAGGACTCATTTTTACTCTTTATTCAAAGAAAAATATGGAGTTACGCCAAAAGAATACAGAAAAATACATCAATGAAACTGATGCATTTGAAAATGGTAAAATTGCACAAAAAGAGAATTGCCCCCCTCTTTTTTGTCAAATTTGCATAAATTTTGATTGACATATAGAAAAGGGAATGCTACAATAGCGTAGATGAGAACACTCGTCAAATCTTTTACAAGGCATGTATGCAGAATGCCCTGTGAAAAATATTTTTTGTAAAGGAGAAAAGAAAGAGATATGAAAAAGAAATTGTTAGCGGTACTGCTTGCCGGGACAATGACTGTTTCCATGCTCAGTGCCTGCGGAAGCTCCAGTTCTTCCAGCAGCACATCATCCAGCAGCAGCTCCAGCGAGAGCAGCTCTTCTGAGGAAGCAAGCACATCCACCGGCGCCGGCGAGACCATCACCATCTGGGTGGCGGACGCGGTTACCAGCCTGACCCAGACCATGGCTGAGGAGTTCATGGCGGAGAACGGTTATGAGTATACTATCGTAGTAGAGTCCGTCGGCGAGGGCGACGCGGCCTCCAATATGATCACCGACGTAGTGGGCGGCGCGGACATCTTCGGATTTGCGCAGGACCAGCTGGCCCGTCTGGTGGCGGCAGGCGCCGTGCAGCAGCTGACCGGCACCGGCTATGACACAGAGATCGAAGCCGAGAATGGCTCCGGCTCCGTGGAGGCAGCTACCTTTGGTTCCACTCTGTACGCGTTCCCGATGAGCGCAGACAACGGCTATTTCCTGTATTATGACAGCAGCGTTGTGACCGACCCCACCTCTTTAGAGCAGATCGTTGCGGACTGCGAGGCGGCTGGCAAGAACTTCTACTTTGAGATCAACTCCGGCTGGTACAATGTAGCCTTCTTCTTTGGCACTGGCTGCACTCTTACTTATGAGACCAATGACGACGGCACCTTTGCCTCCTGTGATGTTGACTACGCATCTGACGCGGGCCTTGTGGCTCTGAAGGAGATCATTGAGCTGCAGTCCTCCTCCGCGTTCCAGAACGGTTCTTCCTTAAGCAGCGCAACCAACGTGGGCGCCATCGTGGACGGCACATGGGATTCCTCCGCGGCACAGGAGCTGTTTGGCGACAATTACGCGGCTGCCAAGCTGCCGAGCTTTGTAGGCTCTGACGGCGAGACCTATCAGCTGAGCGCTTTCAGCGGCTATAAGCTTCTGGGCGTGAAGCCTCAGACCGATGCCGACAAGCTGAAGGCCTGCCTGGAGCTGGCACAGTATCTGACCAGCGAGGAAGCGCAGCTTGAGAGATTCAATGAAGTAGGCTGGGGCCCCTCCAACCTGAACGCGCAGGCGTCTGAGGAGGTTCAGGCTGACGTAGCTCTGAGCGCACTGGCTGCTCAGTCCAACTATAGCGTTGGCCAGGGACAGTATCCGGATGATTACTGGACCTTAGCTACCGCTCTTGGCGATGATATCATCTCCGGCAACATCACTTCCTCCACCTCTGATGATGATCTGATGGCTACTCTTGAGGATTTCGAGACCAAGTGCATTTCTTACGCGCAGTAAGAGACATTATAAGCAATACGGCAAATGGGTTGTTAAAGGGGAGAGACTGCATCTCTCCCCTTGATTCTTTCGGATATCCGGCGCGCAGAGAAAATGACGGGTGTTTTTCAGACAGGAGCGCGTGCCGGGAAACAACATAGAATGGGGGTACTATGAAAAAAGTTGCGGCATTTTTTCGGGCGATCGGAGCTAATATCAGGGATATCGGCGTGACGTTTAAAGAGGGCGACTGGAAGACAAAGGTCTCCTTTGTGATCTTTGGTTTTGGTCCGCTTCTGAGAAAGTATTATCTGAGGGGCGTCGCCTTTCTGGCACTGGAGATTTTGTACATATGGTACATGGTTTCCTTCGGCGCGGCCTATCTGGCCAAGTTTGGCACACTGGGCACTGTGGAAACCGGAATGGATCCCGTGACCTTTGTCACGGTCTATGGCGACAACAGCTTTCTGATTTTGCTGTGGAGCCTTCTGAGCATTATGTTCACGCTTCTGCTGATCTGTCTGTGGCGCATGAATATCAGCGAAAACCGCAGGGAAGAGCTGGCGGCGAAAGCCGGCAAGGAGGTTCCTTCCATCCGCCAGGATCTGCATATGCTCATCGACAGCAAGTTCAATTGGACCTTATTGTCTCTCCCAACGCTGGGCATTTTCCTGTTCATGATTCTGCCGATCATCTTCATGATCTGCGTGGCGTTTACCAACTATGACTTTACCCATCAGGCGCCGTCCAAGCTCTTTACCTGGGTGGGACTGAGCAATTTCGCGAATCTGTTCTCCTTCGGCGGGGACGGCTTTGGCGCCACCTTTGCCAAGGTCTTAGGCTGGACTCTGGTGTGGGCTTTCTTTGCCACCTTCTTAAACTATTTTCTGGGAATGGCGGTAGCTATCCTGATCAATATGAAAGGGATCAAGTTCAAGAAGCTGTGGAGGACCATCCTGGTCATGACCATCGCTATTCCGCAGTTCGTTTCCCTGCTGTATGTGTCGAAGCTGTTCGCGGCGGACGGCCTGGTGAACTCTTATCTGCTGAAATGGGGCGTGATCTCGCAGGCTTTGCCCTTCTGGACCAATCCTACATGGGCGAAGGTCACCATTATTGTATTAAACTGCTGGGTTGGTATTCCCTATCTGATGCTGATCAGCACCGGTATCCTGATGAACATTCCGGAGGATCTGTATGAGAGCGCCAGGATTGACGGCGCCAACCAATTCCAGATGTTCAGGAAGATTACCCTTCCTTATATGCTGTTTGTGACAGGCCCGTATCTGCTGACCAGCTTCACCGGCAACCTGAACAACTTCAATATCATCTATCTGCTCAGCGGCGGCGGCCCCACCACCATGTCCATGTCAGGCGGCGCCGGCACCACGGACCTGCTGATCACCTGGCTGTACAAGATGACCGTCAATGATTCCAACTACTGCATGGCGGCTGTCATAGGTATTATGGTCTTTGTGGTGACGGCAGTGATTTCCCTCGTTGTTTATGGCATGCTGCCATCCGTAAAAGATGAGGAGGGCTTCCAATAATGGCGAATAAAGCAAAACAGAGTGCCAAAGCAGCTGGCATTGAGATGAATAAGACCAAAGTGAAACCGGGTCATGTGGCTGCCTATATTGTATTGATTCTGATCAGTATCGTGTGGCTGCTTCCCTTTGTGGGAATCGTGCTGCAGAGCTTCCGTTCCTTTACTCTGGAATATGGCGGCATGGTGGATTATCTGCTTCCCAAGACCTTCTCCCTGGACAGCTATACATGGCTGTTCTCCGGTGACAGCCAGTTTGTGAAGTGGTATGCCAACACCGTGACTATCGCTTTCTTTGTGGCGATCGGCCAGACCTGTATGGTCCTGATGGTGAGCTACGCGCTGTCCCGTATGAGATTCAGAGGCAGGACTCTCTGGATGAGGGTCTGCCTGATCCTGGGCATGTTCCCCGGATTCCTGACCATGATCTGCCTGTATTTCCTCTTAAAGCAGTTCGGCCTGACCCAGGCCGGCGCTATTCCGGGCTTAATCCTGGTGGGTGTCGCCAGCTCCGGCATGGGCTATTACGTATGCAAGGGCTTCTTTGATACCATCCCGAAGTCCCTGGACGAGGCGGCCAGAATTGACGGCGCTTCCCGTGCGAGGATTTTCTTTACCATGATCATCCCGCTCTCGAAGCCGATGATTATCTACACCGCTCTGACCGCGTTTATGGCTCCATGGAATGACTATATTTTTGCTTCCTACATTGCCTTCGGCTACTCCGACAGCTATAACGTGGCCGTGGCTCTGTACCGGTGGGTCAACACCAACGACTATCAGG
>JAJQCU010000179.1:0-340 GCA_021202575.1 Lachnospiraceae bacterium | reverse complement strand
TCTGGGCCTTCGGCGTGCTTTTGGCGATCCTGGTTAGGATCCTTTTACTGTGCTTACAGAATTAGTACGTGGAATGTTTTACCGGCGGTGCCGTGAAGGGGTAAAAGCAATCCATTCATGAACATCAAAAAACTGTCTGTCACTGTTGAGGTGATGGGCAGTTTTTTTACTTTTGTATTGAAAATTGCAATATAGGGCGGGAAGCAGCAGAAATTGAGCAGTTTTTGACTTCTGCGTTTTGGAAATTGCCTCGCGACCCATCAGCAGTATCCAGAAAATGAAAAAAGTAAAATTTCAGTGGAATTGTTTCTCAAATGGGTTTATAATGTGTTCTGTAAAA
>JAJQCU010000114.1:275-5405 GCA_021202575.1 Lachnospiraceae bacterium | reverse complement strand
TTCCTGATCCATTTCCTGACCTGACGGATATCTACCTCGAGAATATCTGCGATTGACTCAAGATTATCGCCTCTGTCATGGAGTTTGACTGCCGTTCGTTTCTTCTCGCGCTTTTCCCCAAGTTTTTCTCCTTCATGATAAATCCTGCTGGCTTCTGTCTCAATAATTCTTCCTGCCATAGTCTCTTCAACTCCTTCCCTGACGTTGTCATATTTGGCTGCGATGCTTTTGAGCACCTTCCCGGACATGTCGATGATCATCCGATGTTGATATTCCGATATCTGCCCGGTTTCCTTCAAACATCGCAGCCTGCTTACAATGTCGGCATATTCTGTTTTCAGTTCCTCAAGCTTTTCCTCATCTGTATTGTATTCGGGAAAGCGCTTCTCATGTGAGAATATGTAAAATGGGATCAGCATGAAGAGCTTTTTCTCAAAGATTTCATCAATTGTATATAGCTGTGTCTTCAACACCTGCACATCAAAGCTGGCGGAGCCTCCCGGCGTATCAATTCTGATCAGCATTCGTTCTGGGGTATTCCGGGTGCTTCGCAGGAACAGGACGCCGCAGTCCGGAATGGTGACATGCAGTGTGTTGCCTGTGATTTCTCCGCTGTCCAGCGCGATTTGAGTGGAGTACTCAAAAATCCTGACCAGCATGCTGCTGTCCGATGTGCTCTGTATCTCCAGTAAGAAATGCCTTGGCACAGTTCCGGAAACGGTAAAGCTGGAATCTGTGATACGCTTTTCCTCCTCTCCACCCTGCCGGTTGAGAAAATGTAGCTCTGGGTGTAAATCGATTGTTTCATCGCCGGTAAAAGCCGTTCCAAACATCTCATTGATGATGGGGAGTATCATCGGTGTGCAGTCGTTTAAGAGCGTGCGGAACACGTCATCGTATGGCGTGCCCTGACTTTGCTTCCCGGAGCCTGTGCCTGTCTTCCTGCGGTTCCTCTTCTTTGGTGAAGTGGCCTGCTGTGTTGTCTTTGGTAAATCAGCTTCTGTGTTTTCTTTTGGAAATTCAGCATGCGGCTTTGTCTTCTGTGGAAGCGTGTATCGCTTCATCAGCTCTCCTTCCCAAATGTCCCGGAGCAGAAGAGAAACCTGAGATCACAGGTAAAAAATAACAAAAATCACAAGTCTTGATTTTAGAATACCATAAAAAAGATTGCTCTTCAACACTCAAACTGACACTTTTCGATATTTGAGGACAAAAAATTTGCTCCTACCATATACATGCGTGGAAGAGCGGTATCGTCACAGCCAATATTATTAAATTTTTCTAAAAGAAAGAGGTATGAATATGCATAAGCAAAATAACAGCTGCTTCAGGTGGTCATTCAATTGATTACCTGCAGCAGTTTTGCAGGATTATGGAACAGGCATCGGCCCATTATTTCCAAATGGGAATAGGAGAAAGGAAGAAAATCATTTAAAATAATAAAACATTTGCGCAGGGATTCTGGGGGAAAACAACAGAAAATATGCGGTTGTGAAGAATCAAAATTCATGATACACTGGGTTGGAAAAATAATCGGAGGAAGATGGCAAATGAACTGCGGCAGATTATTACATTATGAAGTAAAAGGACAGATCATTTATCTGAATTTTGAGCATCAGAAGGCGCGTATCGAGGTGATCACCCCACAAATTGTCAATGTTTTCGCGGGGCTGATGAGCGAGGATCATCGCTCTAAGGCCATCGAGGGAGATAAGGCTGTTCCCTGCGGGATTCGTGTGGAGCAAAGAGAGGACGGCCTCTGGATTTTTACGCCTGAGCTGGGCGTCCGGGTCTGCGACGATTTTCTGGTGGATTTTTTTGATAAAAATAGTGAACTGGTCTGCGCGGATTACCGGGGCAGCCGCACGCCCTTAAAGCGGGTCAGCGAGGAATATTAAAGCTTCTGGCGGAGGAGGGCCACAGGGCCGGGGAGGCGGACAAGGACGGCGGGCACCCCATTCAGGTGGTCAAGGCCATGAGCGGGTCGGAGCATTTTTACGGCCTTGGGGACAAGACCGGGTACCTAGACAAGCGCCATTATGACTATGAGATGTGGAATACGGACAATCCGGATCCCCATGTGGACACCTTCAAGGCGCTGTATAAGAGCATTCCCTTCTTTATCACGCTGACGGACAGCCATGTGTACGGCCTGTTTTTCGACAACACCTATAAGAGCTGGTTTAACATGGGGCAGGAGTCGGAGGAGTACTTCTGGTTCGGCGCGGACAGGGGCAATCTGGATTATTATTACATTGCGGGCGAAAATATACCGGCGGTGCTGGGCGGCTATACTTACCTAACCGGTACCACGCCGCTGCCTCAGAAGTGGACACTGGGATATCACCAGAGCCGATGGGGCTATGTGACCCGGGACGATGTGCAGGAGATCGCGGACGGGATGCGGGATAACGATATTCCCTGCGATTCCATTCACCTGGACATCGATTATATGCGGGGCTACCGGGATTTTACCTGGGATCTGGATCGGTATCACGGCGATCCGGAGGGCTTTCTGGCTCAGATGGCGGACCGGGGATTTAAGATGGTCTGCATCAACGACGCGGGCGTGAAAAAAGAAGAGGGCTATGAGATTTACGATGAGGGCGTGGAGAACGGATATTTTGCCAAAACGCCGGAGGGAGATATCTACATTAACGCTGTCTGGCCGGGGGGGGCGGCTTCCCGGACTTCGGGAATCCGAAAACCCGCGGCTGGTGGGCGGACAAGATTGACTTTCTGGTAAAAAAAGGCATCCGGGGCGTCTGGAATGATATGAACGAGCCGGCCAGCTTCAAGGGGCCGCTGCCGGAGGATGTGGTGTTCACGGATGAGGACAGACCCACAGACCACGCCGGCATTCACAATGTCTACGGCCACCTGATGTCCAAAGCCACCTATGAGGGTTTAAAGGAGCATGACGGCCGCCGTCCATTTGTGATTACCAGGGCCTGCTTCGCGGGCAGCCAGAAATATGCCATGGTCTGGACGGGAGATAACACCAGCATGTGGGGACATTTACAGATGGCCATCCCCCAGCTGTGCAGCCTGGGACTGTCCGGCATGCCCTTCGCCGGGACGGACATCGGAGGCTTTGGCGCGGATACCACCCCGGAGCTTTTAGCCCGCTGGATTGAGCTGGGCGTGCTTTCTCCCTTCTGCCGCAATCATTCCGCCATGGGAAGCCGCAGACAGGAGCCCTGGGTGTTCGGGGATGAGGTGCTGGATATTTACCGCAAATATGTGAAGCTGCGGTATCGCCTGATCCCATATTTCTATGACTTATTTTTCGAGGGGGAAAGGACCGGCGCGCCCATCATGCGTCCGCTGGTCTACGAGTATGAAAAGGATGAGACAGCCCGGACCTGCAACGATGAATTCCTGATCGGCAGCAGGATTCTGGCGGCTCCTGTGGTGCAGCAGGGGGCGGATCACCGCATGGTTTACCTGCCGGAAGAAGAGTGGTATGACTACTGGACCGGAGAGAAAATCACAGGGCCGGTGTGGTTTGTCAGGGAGGCGCCGCTGGACGTCTGTCCGCTGTATGTGAAGGCGGGGACGGCGCTGCCCTGTATGCCGGACCAGTCCTATGTGGGAGAGAAGCCCAATGATACGCTGATTTTGCAGGTGTACCCGGGGGAAGGAGAGTATGACCACTATCTGGACAACGGGGAGGATTTTGCCTACAGAGAGGGAAAATATCATCAGTATCATTTCACAGTGAAGGCGGATGGGACGGTGGAAACACAGGTGGCACATGCCGGTTATGAGAAGCCTTACGAGAGGGTTCTGATTCAAACAACTGGCGAATGATCTGACATGGCTGACCGATTTGTCGCAGACTAAGGGACTGCCACGAAATAACTTGCGCATCCTGCTCCGCCTAATACGCGAATCGCAGACCATAAAAGCCTCGCCGTAGCCTGATTGCCCTCCGGGAAAGATAAGGTGAAGATTAACGACAGTTTTTCACCGCTCTTTTCCGGAGGGCATTGTGACTTTATGAACTACAGTGCCGCCTCCAGCAGCCTTTTCGTATATTCATGCCGCGGATGCCGGTACACCTCCTCCACATCCCCGATTTCCACCAGCTCTCCGTAGTATAAAACCGCCACTCTGGAACAGATGTGCCGCACCAGATTTAAATCGTGAGAAATAAACACAATGGTCAGGTGTTTTTTCTGATGAAGCTCCAGAAGCAGATCCAGAATCTGTGACTGGATAGTCACATCCAGAGCTGATACCGGTTCATCGGCCACCAGAAGCCCCGGCTCGCGCAGAAGGGCGGTTCCGATGCTGACCCGCTGTCGCTGACCGCCGGAGAGCTCCCGGGGATAGCGGCCATAAAAGGAGGGATCCAGACCCACGTCGGCGAGCATTTCCTCCACCCGCTGTCGCTGTTCCTTTTTGTCCCGGATTCCCAGCACTCTCAACGGCTCCGTCATAATCCAGCCGATTTTGTGAGCGGGATTTAAGGAGCTGAAGGGATCCTGAAAGACCATCTGAGGGTGGGAGAGGGAGGCGGCGGAACCGGAGAAGGACCCGCGGCGGCTGTCATCCTGAGAAATTCCGGCGGCGCTGTCGTCCTGCCCGAATATAATTTCCCCATCGTAGTCCGGGTTCAAACCCACAATGGCTTTCGCCAGCGTGGATTTGCCGCAGCCGCTCTCCCCGACGATACCGAATAATTCTCCTTCCTGCACGGTAAATGACACATCCTTTACCACCTGCCGATGGTCCTTTTTACCGAAAAAGCCATTGTTTTTTTCCTGATAATAAACATTTACGTGCTGTAAGGAGAGAGCGGGCCTTTCGTCCGCTGATTTCTGGACGGCCTTTGGGAAAGAAGCCACCAGAGTCCGGGTATATTCATGCTCCGGATGCTCCAGCACGCGCCGTACCCCGCCCCGCTCCACAATCTGGCCGTTGTGCATGACGAGGACATTATGACAGATTTTTCTGATCACATTCAGATCATGGGAAATAAAGAGGATGGCGACCTTTTTTTTGCGGTGCAGCTCAAGCAAAAGCTCCAGAATCTGCTGCTGCACAATCACATCCAGGGCGGTAGTGGGCTCGTCCGCGATCAGAAGCTTCGGCTCACAGATCATGGCCTGGGCGATCATAACC
>JAJQCU010000114.1:0-265 GCA_021202575.1 Lachnospiraceae bacterium | reverse complement strand
CCTCCTTACCGAGAGAAGTATGAAGCTTTAACGCCTCCCCGACCTGCGCCCCGATTTTCATGACCGGATTGAGAGAGGTCATGGGCTCCTGAAAAATCATGGAAATATCGTTTCCCCTGACGCGGCTTAGCTCCTCCTCACTCATGGACAGAATGTCATGCCCCTCAAAGCGGATGCTTCCGCCTGTCACACGGGCGTCTCTGGACAAAAGCCCCATGGCCGCCAGCGCCGTCATGGACTTCCCGGACCCCGATTCCCCCACAAT
>JAJQCU010000255.1 GCA_021202575.1 Lachnospiraceae bacterium | reverse complement strand
ATTTTGGACAGTACAGGCATCAGTGTCAAAAACAGGCCACCCAGGACTGCGTTTAAACCCAATACATCTGTATAAAAAGAATTAAGGTAACTTCCAGCGACACCAGCATTCAGTGTTGTCACCAGCGCCGGCCCAAGACAATATCCCAGCCATCTCTCTGCCCCGGTTACTTCATTCGCCCGAATTCTGGTTTTAAACAGGTCACCAGATATTCCCCCTAAATGTATTTTTTTCATTTGTATATACCCTTTCCTAAATCTTTCCAAAATACAATAGCTCGTTCGGCCCAGCCTTCCACATCTGTCCCCCTGCCTTCACCAAAACCATGCCCACCCTTGTTTCCCATATCCAGTACACAGGGAATATTCTCTTCCTTCAGTGCATCTGCCAGCGATACTGAAGAGGTATAGGGTACTGTATCATCATCTTTACAAACTACGATATACGCCGGAGGGAATGCGGATACATGATGAATGACATCATATCTTTGCTTATCCTGCTCTGCATAATGTTCACCAAAAAGTGTGATACAATATCGGTTTACAGACTTATTCTCTGGCATGGTTTCAATCAGGCCCGGATAAATCGGAAAAATCACCTCCGGTTTAGTCAGTCCATAGGTCTTGTACCCGTGAGTATCGGTACAAAACTCGCAAACCAGATGTCCTCCAGCCGAGAAACCTCCAATTCCATATCGATTCGGATCTATGTTCCAACGTTCACTGTTTTCTTGTATAAAAGAAACAGCCCTTGCAAGGTCCTCAATAGGCTTAGGAAGAAGTCCTTTCTTCTTTACCCTGTAATTTAATGTGAATACGCTATACCCCAGATCATTGAAAACCCGCGCGACGGGAAGTGCCTCCCCAAAGGTACATATACTTTCATAAGCACCTCCTGCGCATAGTACGATGAAAGGGGATTTTTCTTTTACCGGAAAACTCATGATGACCACATCCCGTTTTTCCGGATCTTTCTTCATTTCATCCTCTGAATAAATTTGGTAGACGAATTTCTCCTGTTCCTTTGAAGCTTTTTCCAAAAGCTCCAGAGCTCTGACACCGCTCTCCGGATGAATCCCCTGTGCCATGGCATGCATTTTTTTCACAGTCGTTGCCATAACCATTTCACTGATGATGCGTGATTTGGAATACATTAGGAAACGCTTTGCATCCCTTGCATTTGAAGATTTTAAAACATCCTTAATTTTTGTATTTTCCGTAATAACCAATACTTCTTCTCCTTTCTGCTACAGAAGTAATAACGCATCCTGATCTGCTACCAGCGTTACATCATTATGCAGCTGTAGAATAGATGCCGGCACCTGAGGTGTCACCGGACCTGCAACCACTTCCCGAAGAATCTCAGCCTTGTCCTCTCCACTGACTACCAGAAGAATTTTCTTTGCCCTCATAATGGTTTTGATACCCATAGTATAGGCCTGCTTCGGAACATCTTCAGCTGTTGCAAAAAACCGTTTATTAGCCTCGATTGTACTCTCGGTCAAATCCACACAGTGTGTTCCTTTCGCAAAGACAATATCCGGCTCATTGAAACCAATATGCCCATTATGTCCAAGTCCCAGAAGCTGCATATCAACTCCACCCAGGCTTTGAATCAGCTTTTCATATCGTGTGCATTCCTTTTCACAATCTAATTCCAGACCATTGGGAAGAAAATAACGATCACGAGAGATGTTCACGAAATTGAACAAGTGATGTCTCATGAAATAGGAATAGCTCTGCTCATCCCCGGGGCTCAGTCCCTTGTACTCATCCAGGTTCACAGTGGTAACTTCCGAAAAGTCCAAATCTCCTCTTTGATACCATTCAATCAGCTGTTCATAAATTCCAATGGGTGTTGACCCTGTCGCAAGCCCAAGAACTGCATTCGGTTTCATGATAATCTGTGCAGATAAAATGTTCGCCGCTTTTCGGCTCATATCTTTGTAATCTGAAGCTTTATATATCCGCATCACATACCTCTCCATATAATTGTTATTGCTGCCTTCCTCCCATCAAAATCGGGATATCCTCCGGCTGAAAGAATTTTGTCATAAACGCCTTTCCAAAATCTTCGTCTGGTGCGGAGCTGTCCATGGTTTCCGCTTTTGCTTCTTCAGACATATTGGCGCTGAGAGCTGCCATATAGGCAAAAGCTTCCCTCTGCCTTTCCGGCCCGGCAGGCTCCCACCAGTCTTCCGGCGTATAGGCAATGCCCTGATGCAAAGGCAATGTGATTGCTTTCCTGAGACGTGCGGTAAACGCCTCATATTCGCCAGCTCCGCTCCAGGCATTCTCCGCAAGAGCGTAGATTCTCGGGAACAGATTCTTCTCCAGTTTCTCACATTCTGTGATATGCTCCGACCAAAGACATCCCTCCAGTCCAAGCAGACCCTTCTGTCCGGAAAAGTCCTCCTCTCCAAGATGCGGTACTGTCTCGTAAACCTTGCGGAGATTGGTCATGCTGTAAGGATAATCCAGATAGAGCTCAAACATATCCGAGTAAATCCATTCCCTTTCCGCCTTTGCATAAGGCTCCATTGCCTTTCTTTGCGCTAATGTCCAATATTGCGCCTGCATTTTTTGAGGATAATTATCTGCGCACAGAGTCTCATTCCAGCAGACCGGGGTTTTCCCAAGCTCCGACAGGATCTTTGCCATACGGCTCATAAAATATCCCTGCAGATCCTCCCACCTGTTAAGTCCCAGCTTTTCCATTCTCGCATGACAGAAAGGACATTTCTTCCACTCCGTCCTGGGAGCCTCGTCGCCTCCCAGATGAAACCGCTTTCCAGGGAAAAGACCGGCGATTTCTGTCAAAAGCTCCTTTAAAAAATCAAAGACCTCATCCCTTCCGGCGCAGAGGATCACCGGAAAGATACCGCCGCCGGTTTTAATCTTTACCGGCTTCTCACCGCAGCTGAACCGCGGATATGCCGCCAGAAGGGCGCTGACATGTCCCGGCATGTCCACCTCCGGGATAATCTCCACGCCGCGGAGCCTGGCAAATTCGCATACATCCCTGATTTCTTCCTGTGTGTAATACTGCCCGCTCATCTCCTGCAGCCTGGGGAATTTTCTGCTTTCAATGCGCCAACCCTGGTCATCGGTCAGGTGCCAGTGAAGCACATTCATTTTCGCAAGGGAAATTTCCTCTATGATCTTTTTGATTTCCTCAGCCGGGAAAAAATGGCGGGCGCAGTCCACGGATAACCCCCTGTGTTCATATTTGGGGAAATCACTGATGCTGCCGCAGGGTATGCTTCCGTCTTCCAAAAGTAACGCTGAGGTTGTAAGAGCCCAGACGATGCCCCTTTCTGAAGATGCCGCAATATTAATTCTGTCTTCTTCAATCGTTAATTCATACCCTTCAGACGGGAGTTCCTCTTTTCTGGTAAAAAAGAGTACATCATTTCCTCCCACGCTGCGCCCTGTCCTGTCCAGAAAGGCCGCGGCGCACCAGCGTTCGAAGCCCCCAAATTGAATTCCGATTACCATCTGCAGCTGAAAGTGCCCGGCATCCTTTTGCACTGATCCCCGGACAGCCGGCACCAGATATTCATAGTTTTCCATTTTAAACCTCCTGAATTTCTCGATTACAGTCATTTTAACCACAGCATAAAAAGAACCGTTATCAGAATTTCCATGATTTTTATCAGGATTCCGCAGTTTCCTATAAAAATGTTCTCAATAACAGGAGCATGCTAAGCTTACCGGGGTATTCCCTGCGGGTATATGCATGGCCAAGAGCCGGATATGTTCATTAGCGCAGACATATATCCATTTTGCAGTAAAAAAGACAAAAAAACCGGTATGTCCCTGAGATTGCTCTCTGAAAGACATATCGGTTATTTTCAAAAGCATTTATTTCATGGAGAAACAGCCTACTCTGATTTCAGTGCGTTTTCCGCGTCCTGCAGGGATTCATACCCATACAGAAGCGCGGTATTGGTCATGATAATCTCAGCCAGATTCTGTCCGGTCTGGCGCAGACTAACGATAAACCGTCCGTAAAGCTTGAGCGTCTCCTTGCTGTAGGTTCCAAGCTCCCCGCGAAGATAGGTCTCGTAGGAGGTATCAAAGGGCGTATCCTCAGAAGTGTGGATGGTGCGGCTGTTGCCAGCCATGCAGGGGTACTCCACGGCGAACTGTTCCATCCAGGCAACCTGAATGCTGACAATCTGTTCAATAATAGCCTCCCGGGTCGGATCAAGCTGCGGAAGCTGATCCTGAATTTCCTGATATCCCTGCGGGTCTGTGGATTTCATCATTCTGCCGTATTTTTCGGTAATCAGATTCCAGCCCCGGGCGTTGGCGTTCAGAAAGTCCTGCATATAGCTGAGCAGCAGCTCCTCCGGCCATGCCAGGTAGTGGCTCTTTCTCATGATGGAGAAGGTAGTCCTGTCATCATGGCAGGAGGCGCGGCCGCCGTAATTCTGCACGGCGTCAAAGGCAGCCCACGCCCGGCTGACGCTCTGGTCAACCAGTGTTTCCGTATCATGCTTCGACGCGGCGGTTCTGATTTCTTCCGCGGAGGGAACCGGGCGGGCTGAGGATTCTTCCTTTTCAGATTTCTGATCAGCATCAGATAAGCGATTAACATCCAGACGCTTCTCAGCGGCCGGATATCCTGCTGCATGACCCTGTGAAGAAGAGGAATCGGAAGCCTCAGGAACGGAAGACACGTGAGCATCAGCGGACGGATGATCAGCAGTATTGTCGTGACTGCTCCCGAATATCTTTTGCAGAATTGCTCTTCCGTAAGGCTCCAGAAACGTCTCATCCTCCGGGATAGATATATTCTCCAGGATTCCCTGTTTTTTCAGTTCATCCAGAATCAGCAGCGCAATGTACTCGACGGTCCGGCAAATCACATCCCGGCTCTCTGCCTCCGCCCCGCTTTCTTCCCATACGGAGCGCTGGTCGGCATAGTCCGCCAGAGCTTCCGTCAGACTGGAAAGAACGCCCAGGCATTCAAAGCGGGCGCTGCTTTTTTTCAGCCATTTATAGTAGGGCGGAAAGGCATGGTTTACATAATGAACCAGGCGATATAATTCCTCAATATATTTATAAAGCGCGACCTGGGCGGTGACGTAATCTCCCCGTTTCATGGAGCGGGCATAATTGTACTGGCCATACTGGCCCAGCTGAAGCAGGCTGTTGGCAATTTTGACCTGCCAGTACTCCTCCGGACAGATTTTATAAAAATTTGCCCTTCTGGCGCTGAACTCTCCCACCGGGTCGGCAAAGCCAACGCCGTTCGTCACCGTGGCTAGAGCCTCGTCAGGAATGGACAGAAGGCTCTGAATGTCCGCAATATCCTCCGCCCTGGAGTAGCCTGTAAAGCGGGCAAAGATGCGAGCCATATCAAAGACGCCAACTCGCCCGTTTTCAATCCCCACATGACGCTGATAACCGTTG
>JAJQCU010000116.1 GCA_021202575.1 Lachnospiraceae bacterium | reverse complement strand
TAGGAACGGTTCAGTGTATTCAGCAGTTTTATTTTGGGTATGGCGATTATACAAAAGAGAAGTATGAGAGTGAGGATATCAGTATTGAGGACGCCGCTTCCCTTATGAGAAAATATAACAGAAAATGAGCAGGCCAGAGGCATGGATATATTTTGTAGATAATAATTATACACTGAGCAGGATAGCGATTTTTTTGGATTTGCTTGTTATTTCAATAAAGATATAGGATAATATATTCAATTAATTTTAATCATAAACCGGAGGTATTTTTTATGAAAGTAATCGTCAATAAACTGAAAAAGAACGCGGTCATCCCCACCCTCAACAAGGTGGACAGCTATGACATTTACGCCTGCATGGACACCCATTTCGTGACCATCGAGCCGGGCAAGTCTGAGCTGATTTCCACGGGTTTGCAGCTCATCATTCCTGAAGGATATGTGGGACTGGTTATTTCCAGGAACGGCCTGGCGGCCAGACGCGGCCTTCGCATCGCCAGCGGCTCCATGATTGTGGAGAGTGATGTGGAGCTGGTGATCCCGATTCACAATGATTCCTATGATTATATGACCGTGGAGAATGGCTTCAAGATTGCCAAGCTGGTGCTGATCAAAAACAGCGAGATCGAGTTTGAGGTCAACGAGTGATTTGTGTGCCGGGATTAAGCAGTCTTAATCTGTAATATAAAATAATCGGATAGGGGGACTAATCATCCCCCTATCCGATTGGGAGAATGATGATGGCAAAGACATGGATTCCGCAGGGCTACACCTCTGCCCTTGGGCTGTATGACACCCAGAAGGCCATCGGCCAGGTGAAGCAGATTTTTCAGATCAAGCTGTGCGCGGCCCTGCATTTAAAGCGGGTGACGGCGCCTCTGTTTGTGGACCCTGCCACGGGCCTGAATGACAACTTAAACGGCGTGGAGCGCCCGGTAGACTTTGATATCCCGTCGGTACATCAGCACGCGGAGGTGGTGCATTCCCTCGCAAAGTGGAAGAGGATGGCCTTAAAGCAGTATGATTTTTATGTGGGAAACGGCCTGGTGACCGATATGAACGCGATCCGCAGGGACGAGGAGTTGGACAACCTGCACTCTGTCTATGTGGACCAGTGGGACTGGGAGAAGGTCATCGATGAGAGCATGAGGAATACCGACTATCTGAAGGATACGGTGAACCGGATCGTGGGAGCGGTCTGCGGTACGCTGGATGAGCTGAAGTGGCAGTTCCCCCGGCTGGAACACATCGAATTAAAAAGAGAGGTTACCTTCCTGACCACACAGCAGCTGGAGGATGAGTATCCCGAGCTTTCCCCGAAGGAGCGGGAGAATGAGGCCGCGCGCAAATACAAAACCATCTTTCTCATGCAGATCGGCGATCTGTTAAAGTCCGGCCAGAAGCATGACGGCAGAGCTCCGGATTATGACGACTGGTCCTTAAACGGCGATCTGATTTTCTGGCATGACACCCTGAGGCAGGCGCTGGAGCTGAGCTCCATGGGAATTCGGGTTAATGCGCAGTCTCTAGCGGAGCAGCTGGTGAAAGCGGGCTGCGAGGACCGGAGGGAGCTGCCCTTCCATCAGATATTGTTAAATAATGAGCTGCCCCTGACCATCGGCGGCGGTATTGGGCAGTCCCGCCTGTGCATGCTCCTTCTGGGCAAGGCCCATGTGGGAGAGGTTCAGGTTTCCCTCTGGGATCAGGAGACAGTGAAGACCTGCGGGGAGGCGGGAGTGGTGCTTTTGTAATGGAATGCAAAGAAGTAGAATCCTTATTGTCAAAATTTATTGACGGGGAATGCACCAGGGAGCAGAGCAGAGAAATCCGGGAGCATATTCTGGGCTGTCCGGACTGCAGGGAGGAACTGACGATTCAGTTTCTGGTGCAGGAGGGCGTGTCGCGCCTGGACAGGGACGAGGATTTTTCGCTGGATGAGGAGATCGGCCGCCTGCTGGAGCCCCCGGGGAAAAAGAAGGTCAGAATGCCCTTTTCCTGGAACGCGTGGACGATCGTGCTGGACGCCCTGACGCTTATCATTATCGCGGGTGTGGGGTTATTTTTGCTGTTCCGATAAGGAAGAAGTGTGGGGGTTATTTGATAAGGGGAATTTATGGGCAAGCTTTTATTGATCGACGGAATGAGTATCCTGCACCGGGCTTTTTACGGGGTGCCTCTGCTGACGAACGCGGAGGGGCTTCACACCAACGGTGTGTACGGCTTCCTGAATATCATGTTCAAAATACTGGAGGAGGAGCAGCCCGACTATCTGGCTGTTGCTTTTGATCTGAAAGCGCCCACCCTCCGGCACTTAATATATAAGGAATATACGGGCACCAGAAAGGAAATGCCTACAGAGTTGGCGGAGCAGATTCCGGTGATGAAGGAAATGCTTTCGGCCATGGGAATTGAAATCTGCGAGAAGCCGGGGCTGGAGGCAGATGATATTTTGGGGACGCTGGCGAACGCCGCCGAGCGGGATGGCCATCAGGTGACTCTGGTCAGCGGCGACAGAGATCTTTTGCAGATCGCGTCGGACACCATCAAGATATTGATTCCCAAAACGAAGCAGGGCCGCACCGAGGTGGAGGCTTACTACGCGAAGGACGTGGAGGCGGCTTACGGCGTCACGCCGAAGGTGTTTATCGACCTGAAGGCGCTGATGGGGGACGCTTCGGACAATATCCCCGGCGTTCCCAAGGTGGGGCAGGTGACGGCATCCCAGCTGCTGGGGCAGTTCGGAACGCTGGACAATCTCTATGCCCATGTGGATGAGGTCAGCAAAAAAAGCGTCAGGGAGTCACTGATCGCTCATAAGGACCTGGCAGACCTAAGCCGGGTGCTGGCCACCATCAAAACGGACGGGGACGTCAGCCTGGACTATGAAAAGGCGAAGGCGGGCAATTATTACACCACCGAGGCCTATCTTTTGTGTAAAAGGCTGGAGCTGAAAAGCATCATCACACGGTTTGAGGAGGCTTCCCTGCAGGCCTCTGTGAAGGAAAATTCCTATGACATGGAGATCATTGAGGATTTCGGCAGGGCGGAGGAACTGTTCGGGAAGCTGCTGTATGCTTCTTCGATATCGGAAGAGTTGGGCGCCTTTCTCCTTCAGGAAAAAAAGAAGATTTACGCCCTGGCTCTTTCCGAGGGGACTAATGTGTGGGTGTTGCCGGCACAGGGCTTTCTGACGCCGGATTATCTGACGGATAAGCTTAAACGGCTTTCTGAAACATGGGAGCTTTCCCTTTTTGGAATCAAGGACTATTATCCCTGGCTTTGTGAGGAGAGAGTGGACGCCTACAGCGATCTTATTATCGCGGCTTACCTCTGCAACCCCCTGAAAAATGATTATGACTGCGTGTCTATTGCCCGGGAATACCTGGATATGACCATACCGGCTCTGTCGGAGCTGATCGGCAAGAAGGGTCTGGCTGTTATATGGGATGAAACCCCCGAAAAGCTGTATTCTTATATCGCCGATCAGGCCTACGCCGCCTTTCATGCTTATGGCCCGCTGATGGACCGGCTTCAGTCCATGGGGATGGAGAAGCTGTACCGGGAGATGGAGATGCCTCTGTCCCTGGTGCTTTATTCCATGGAAAGGGAAGGCGTTATTGCCAAAAAAGAGGAATTGGCGGCCTACGGGGAGGCTCTGACCGGCCGGATTGGCGAGCTGGAGCAAAGCATCTGGCGGCAGGCGAGCCGAGAATTCAATATTCAGTCCCCAAAACAGCTGGGGGAAGTATTATTTGAGGAAATGAAGCTGCCCGGAGCGAAGAAGACGAAGACGGGCTACTCCACAGCGGCGGATGTGCTGGAAAGGCTGGCCCCGGAGTACCCCATCGTCAACGATATTCTGGAATATCGGGCGCTGACCAAGTTGAAAAGCACCTACGCCGATGGGCTGAGCGCTTTTATCAGTGAGGACGGCAGAATTCACACGATTTATCAGCAGACGGTCACCGCCACGGGAAGACTGAGCAGCACAGACCCCAATCTGCAGAATATTCCCATGCGCACGGAGCTGGGCAGACAGATCCGGAAAGTGTTTGTGCCGAAGTCCGGATATGTTTTCATGGACGCAGACTATTCCCAGATTGAGCTGCGTGTGCTGGCTCATATGTCCGGGGACGAGCACCTGATTGAGGCCTACGCCATGAGCGAGGACATTCACAGAATCACCGCTTCCAAGGTCTTTCACGTGCCTCTGGAGGAGGTCACCGATCTGCAGCGGCGAAACGCCAAGGCGGTCAACTTCGGGATTGTGTACGGCATCAGCTCCTTCGGCCTGAGCCAGGATCTGTCCATTTCGCCTAAGGAGGCGAAGGTTTACATTGACCAGTATTTTGAGACCTATCCGGGGATCAGGGCTTTTCTAGATCGGATGGTGCAGGACGCCAAGGATTTAGGACACGCCGAAACACTATATGGACGCAGACGCCCCGTCCCGGAGCTTAGGAGCAATAACTTTGCCCAGCGCTCCTTTGGGGAGAGAGTGGCGATGAACAGCCCCATCCAGGGCACGGCGGCGGATATTATGAAGATCGCCATGATCCGGGTGTGGCGCAGACTGAGGGAGGCGGGTCTTGAGAGCCGGCTGATTCTGCAGGTGCATGACGAGCTGGTCATTGAGACGAAGGAATCGGAGGTCGAGCAGGTCCGGGAGATCCTTTACGACAGTATGAAGCACGCGGCTGACCTGAAGGTGGAGCTGGAGGTGGACCTGCATATCGGCGCTACCTGGTATGAGGCAAAGTAGGGAAGCGAAGACCGGGCAGTATTCGGGAGAATGGCAACGGTGGCCTGAGTCAACTGTCATAATGGAATGAGCAAAATAGAGAGGCGGAAGACCGGCGACATTCGGGAGAATGGCAGCGGCGGCCTGAGGCAAACTATATGGAATGAACAACATGAAAGTCATCGGCGTTACCGGCGGCGTGGGCAGCGGCAAGTCCTCTGTCCTTGCCCTTTTAAAAGAAATCTGTAACTGTAAAATTCTCATGGCGGACGATATCGCCAACCTCCTGAAGGCTCCGGGGCAGCCCTGTTACCAGACTGTCGTCTCCCTGCTGGGAGAAGGGGTGCTTTCGGAAAGCGGCGCCATCGACAATCAGGAAATGTCGGCCGCCATCTTTCAGAATCCGGAGCTTTTGGCCAAAGTCAACGCCATCATCCATCCGGCGGTGAAGGCTTATATTTTACAGGCAATAAAAATAGAAAAGGAGCGGGGAGAAATCGACTTTCTCTTTCTGGAGGCCGCCCTTTTAATCGAGTGCGGCTATCAGGCCATTGTGGACGAAATGTGGTACGTGTACGCCGATGAGCGGACCCGCTTAAGGCGCCTCTTTGAAAGCAGGGGTTATCCGGAGGAAAAATCCCGGGAGATTATCGCATCCCAGATGACTGAGGAGGAGTACCGCAAAGGCTGCG
>JAJQCU010000219.1:4932-5452 GCA_021202575.1 Lachnospiraceae bacterium | reverse complement strand
GTTCAATATTACAGGAGCTTTTATGCAGACGACAGGAGCTGTGATTGACGGGGTAGAGATCGCGGAAAATTACGGAGGGTTTGGCATCGCCGGCATTTACCTTTATGGCGGGGAAACATTATGGAGCAATTCTGACGATTGCGTGGTCCGCAATATCCTGATACGGGACAATCACTTGAAGAGGGCTGTGGAGGATGTCGGGGAACCGACAAGGGGACTGTTTATCGCGTCCGCAAGGGTAGATTATTTTGAAAATATTTCCATTGAAAATAGTGTTATGGAAAATCTGGACATCTATGGGAATACCATTGACGGGGCAGGTATTGTAATTGATGGCGCCTATTCCATGCTGGATGGAAATCTTGTTATGCGTAATAATGTCATTCGTAATGTCAATATCCACGATAATATGATTCTGAACGCTGATTACGCATTTATCTTTACAGGCGCGCAGATGGAAGGACGCCGCTACGACTGGAATTTTGGTTATCCGCGGCATGCCAAGATGTGGCTTGGCCCG
>JAJQCU010000219.1:3699-4922 GCA_021202575.1 Lachnospiraceae bacterium | reverse complement strand
ATATTATCACTTTGAAAATGAACCATAACCGTATTGAAGATCTGACCTGTGAAAACAACAAAATTGACGGTTATCGCTACCGTGTGGCCGCTATTGGGGCAGAGTGCAGGGGGCATGGCATCGCATCTGATAATACGGTGACAAAAAATATTATCTTCCGAAACAATCAGTACGGAGTTGGGGAGGATCATGTGCGTGTGGCGGATTACACTTATGATGATTTTTCCAGAGACGGCGGCGGGAATAAAGTGGATAAGGTCTTTTTAAATAGAGATATGAGGAAGAATTAAGGAAATGGAAAAGCTGTTTTTTTCAGATGAACGGACAACGGTTGAGACAGACAAAGGACCAATCAGAGGCTACTATTACGATGACCTGTATATGTTCAAGGGCGTTCCTTACGCGAAAGCGGAACGTTTTAAAGCGCCGGAACCTGTAAGCCCGTGGGAAAAGGCGCTGGATACTACGACATACGGCTATGTCTGTCCCTTGCTGAAGCAGGAAAAACCATCCGGGGAGCTCCTGGTGCCGCACCGCTACTGGCTGATGGATGAAAATTGCCAAAATCTGAATGTCTGGACGCCCGGGCTGGATTCTGAAAGGAGGCCGGTCATCGTGTGGCTCCATGGCGGCGGCTATGAATCCGGCTCTGCCATTGAACATATGGCCTATGAAGGTGAAAATATGAGCAGGCTCGGGAACGCGGTGGTTGTTTCTGTTAACCACAGGCTGAATATCCTCGGCTATTTTGACCTGTCACCTTATGGAGAGGAATACCGGGACAGCGCTAACGCAGGTGGAGATGATATCGTCGCGGCACTCCTCTGGATCCGGGAAAATATTGAAAATTTTGGCGGCGACAGGGACAATGTGACTTTGATTGGACATAGCGGGGGCGGGGGAAAGATCACTGCATTGCTGCAGAACCCGGCTGCTGATGGACTGTTCCAGAAAGCGATTATTATGAGCGGGGTACTCCCTGATGGTTTGCTTGGAACGGAAGAGGGGGACAGCCGTCCGGTTGTGGAAGCCCTGTTGAATGAATTGCACCTTGGAGTAAAAGAAATCGGACAGCTGAAGACGATGCCTTATGCCAGACTGGCGGAGGCCTACAACAAAATTCGCCCCGGCATCCAGAAAAAGGGCCTTTATGTTGGCTGCTGCCCGAAGCGGGATAAAAGCTACTACGGCGATCCCTTATATACCGGCTTTCGGAAAGAAAG
>JAJQCU010000219.1:0-3689 GCA_021202575.1 Lachnospiraceae bacterium | reverse complement strand
TGGGAAGCGTATATGGCGAGTTTGATATGATTCCGGCAGAGTATGACAAACGCACCCTGACCATGGAAGAAGGCAGGGAAATTGTGCGCGGAAGTATGGGGAAGGATCTTGCCGATTCGCTCCTTCCCATGTTTGAAAAAGCGTATCCGGAGAGAAATCCCGCAGACCTGCTGCATCTTGACGCGATTCTAAGACCATCGGTACAGCGGTATGTCACTGCGAGGGCCATGGATGGGGGAACGGTATATTCCTACCTGTTTGACATGGATTTTCCGTACGGGAATGGAAAAGTGGCGTGGCACTGCACGGACGTCCCATTTGTGTTCCACAATACGCAAATGGTCGCCACATCCAACGTTCCCGGCGTCACAGACAGGCTGGAGGAGCAGATTTTCTCATCCGTGATCGCTTTTGCAAAAAACGGCGATCCCAATCATCCCGGGCTGCCCAGATGGGAACCTTCGACCGGTACTGAGGAGAAAACCATGATTTTTGGAGCCGATACGCATCAGGAAACCAATTTTGACAGAGACTTAATGTCCATTCTGGAAAAAGAGGCTGCAAAGATGATTCGGCAGTTGTTTATCGGGGATACAGATATAAAACATTAATTCAAGCCTGATCAGTCAGAAAAAGCACCGGGAGAGATCGCTCGTTTGCCTGGTGCTTTTTTTAGGTGAAGTGTAGTGAATAAATCTTATCATTTTCCGGAGCGGAGCTATTGAAAAGTAGTTCCGCTTTGATTTTATTGTGGGCTTGTTTTGGGCCGACAGTAGAACAGCCGAAACGCAAGGATTTACCCGGCATCCGGCAGCCAGCATGGAAGTGTGCTATATTGTATATGCAGAAAATTAAGTTTTTCAGGATAAGATATACCCCAATTTACCCCCCCTTTATGCTATCATGATATTGTGTGATAGGATAAGGACAACAAAAAAGGAAATGGAGGCAGACTATGATACAATGGAAATACAAAACGCGCCTGACAAAGAATGCTGCGGCAAGCCAAATGGAACGCCCTAATGGGAAGCCTGCAGTTTACTTTTCCTGCCATCCCGCAGACCTGGATCTTTATCTGGACGCTGTGGCTGATGGATTATTGAGGTTCCAGAATTTTGCTGTGTGGTATACAGATGCAGATATTCCTTTTGGGGAGATAGAGCCATTCCTCAGCGCAATGTGTCTTTTCGTGGTGCCTGTCACCAAAAATCTGCTCACTTCAGAAAGCAGGGCAGTCTGTGAGGAGCTTACCTATGCGAAGGAGAACCGGATCCCCATCCTGCCGCTGATGATGGAGCCGGGCCTGGAACAATTATACAGGGATACATTCGGGAATATCCAGTATATCAGCTTTTCCCCAAAAACGGCAGAGGATAGCCGGCACCTGGAAAAATATCTGTCGGTCATGTTTTCAGGGGATGAGATATCTGAGAAAATCCACGATGCCTTTGGGATAAAGGTGTTCCTGTCGTACCGTAAAAAGGATTTCCGGCATGTATTGAAGCTGGAGAGGCAGATCCACCAGTATCCGGAATTCGGGCATGTGGAATTCTGGTATGACGATTACCTGACGCCGGGGGAGGACTTTGAGGATTCCATCATAGGAGCAATCTGCAAATGCGACCTGTTCCTGCTGATTGTTACCCCATCAATCCTTGAACAGGGAAATTATGTGCTCCTGAAGGAATATCCCCTGGCAAAAGCCATGGGGAAGCCTGTTTTGGCAGTAAGGATGGCTGAAACAGATAAAAAGGAGCTGGGCAGGGTATATGGGGAAAATCTCAGCCTTGTCAATCCGGAGAAAGAAAAGGAATTCTTCCGCGAGCTCTTTTCCAGACTTGAGGGATGTATTCAGCGCGAAATGCAAAATGAAACGCCGGAGCGGAAGTATTTTCGCGGGCTGGGCTATTACACAGGAACCTTGGTAGAGCGCAATCCCCAAAAAGGGCTGCAATATATCCAGGAAGCAGTGGGCGCGGGGCTCCCGGATCCAGTAAACCGGTTATCCCAGATTTACCAGTACGGCAATGAAAGGGATTTGCCGAGGGCCGCAGCACTGAAAAAACAGTACATCGAAATATTACGCCAAAATAGTGGTGTGGCAGATTTTGCTTATGCCGGGGAGTTTCTTGATTATGGCAAGCTGTGTGCGTCCCCGTCAACCGATGATCCGAACAGGTCTGTTATGACTGATATGCAGGGAGCGCAGGAGGCTTTCCAAAAAGTGGTGGAAATTGCCGCCAGGCCTGAGAATGAGAAGAATATTTCAAAATGGCGCCAAATGCTTCTTTCCAGTTACCGTTACCTTGCAAAAATCTCTGAAATACAGGATAATAAAGAAGACGCACTCCGGTACGCGGACCTGCGTGTGGAAATCGCACGGGAAGCATACGCTAACTCATCAGATATTAATTACCTGAGGGAGATGTTTGACGGGCTGTATACCTGCATAAGGTTTGCCCACGGTGTTGATGAGAAGATTTATTATTCCAAAGAGCGGTGTAATGCAGCGGAAAAAATTGCTGACATTTCAGGGGAAGACGATGATATAGACAGGTTTTATACTTCACTGTCCCGGATAGCGGGGCTGTATAAAGCCAGGAACGACTTGGGGAAGGAAGAGGAATGCTATCACGCTATTTTGAAATTATCCCCCCAAGCGGTCAGCAGGAAACGGGAGTACCAGAGGTATGCCTATCTGAAGCTTGCGGATTTATGTATCAGGAAGAATGATCCGTATATGGAAGGGCATTACATGAGGTTATGGATGGGAGAGCCTGACGAAAGAAGATGGTAAAAATATATTCCGCAGGAAAGTGGGCAGTTGCCCACAGAAAGGACGTTCTTATGGAAAATCAGATTTTTATCAGTTATCGCAGGGATGGCGGCGAAACACTTTTGATAAATTAACCAATTTTAGCTGCATTTTATTATGGCCAAAAAGAGCATGCTGCAAGAGGAAGGAAGTGCCACATGGCAAAATTATTTTACAAGACAAGAGGAAACAGCAATCCGCAGGGAAAGGAACGCATATTCTTTACTTGCCACCCGGAGGAGTTTGGCAGCTATTTCGAATCCATCTGTGAAGAAATTTTTAAGACCCAGAATTGTGCAATCTGGTATGACGAAGAACCGGAAGAACCCTGGAACCCAGAGAAAATGGAGACAGAGCTGAGCCGGATGCAGTTATTTGTGATTCCTATTACAAGCAGGTTCCTTTTTAAAGAAAACAGTGCACGGGAGGTATATTTCCAATTTGCTATGGACCACCACATCCCGGTCCTGCCGTTGATGCAGGAAGGCGGGCTGGAGGAGGATTTCAACCGAATCTGTGGCGACTTACAATTCTTGGATAAAAATGCGGCTATATCTGATCCTACGGCGCAGCCCTATGAGCAGAAACTGGAGACCTTTCTTGCTTCCGTACTTCTGGGCGATGAACTGGCGGAGAAAGTACGGAAAGCGTTTGATGCATACATATTCTTAAGTTACCGGAAAAAGGACCGGAAGTATGCACAGGAATTGATGCGCCTGATCCACCAGAATGATTTTTGCCGTGATATTGCGATTTGGTATGACGAGTTCCTTGTGCCGGGCGAGGACTTTAACCATGCCATTCAGGACGCGATGGAGAAAAGCGAACTCTTTACCTTTGTGGTGACGCCGAACCTATTGGAACAGGATAACTA
>JAJQCU010000102.1 GCA_021202575.1 Lachnospiraceae bacterium | reverse complement strand
CCATGCACACAGAGGAGCTTTCCACAGATTTCGTATGCATTTTTTTCTCTGTCACTTCCGAATTTGTATCCGCCCTGACAAACCATGGCAGCGAAATGCTCTTTACCATAGAGCAGGAGCATTTTGAAAATCAGATTTTCCATTTCCTGGAGCACAATATGGAGCCTGACCACCCGGACTGCAAGGATTTCCTGGATTTTATCCCGCGTATCACAGAACAGGAGCAAAAGCTCATGGTGCATGATATCTTTGAAAAAATGATATCTACCATGCTGAATCCTTATTATGGCGCGACCTTAAGGCTTCAGGATCTCTTTTTCCAGCTGATCGATATTCTGTGCAATCCTGAGTACTATCATTTCATGCATGTTACCGCGAAAAGCAATATACAGTCTGTCCTGTTTGCCCGTATAGACCAGCTGTTATATGAACGCCATGGCCGTATCACGAATAAGGAGCTGGCCCGGATCCTGAATTATAACGGTACCTACCTGGGCAAGATCGTAAAAAAATACACGGGCCTGAGCCTGTTTGACTATAGCATGAGCTTTACCATGGAATATGCGGCCAGGCTTCTTAAGGAGACGCAAAAAAGTGTATCCGATATCGCTGCTGAACTGAAATTCAGCAATCGGACACACTTTTATAAATTATTTGAGGCATACTATCATGTTACGCCTGTCCAGTACAGGGAGACATGCTGATCATTGTCGGTTCACCGTTTTTCATATCACCTGAAAATTCAGAATAACATCTTCACATCCCTCCGCGGATATGGTCAGGCTTCCCACGCCTCTGCCTGTACCGCGCACCGCGGCCAGAGCTCTCCCGTGCCAGGTCGTGCGGCTGGTATCATAGAAGTTCTCCAGGCTGAAAGGATCCGCACTTCCAAAGCCCATAAGTTCGATTTCTCCTTCCGCTTTGACCGCCGCCTTCCATTCCCTCTCGCAGTGAACCGTTCCGGCTTCATCCGAAATGGCTATGGAAACATAGGAAAGATTACTTCCGTCCGCCGCGAGCTCCGTCCTAGTTACATCCACGCGGATTTCGGTCTCCTGTTTTGCAGTGAGAATGGCAA
Organism: Lachnospiraceae bacterium; assembly: GCA_021202575.1. Taxonomy (GTDB): domain Bacteria; phylum Bacillota; class Clostridia; order Lachnospirales; family Lachnospiraceae; genus RGIG6307. The sequence goes on along the minus strand of JAJQCU010000102.1, from coordinate 4,377 downwards.
AACGCCCGTCCTCCTTCCCGTCCGTATAGCCGACCGCACATAGTTCTCCCGGTACATATACCGTCTTAAGCACTGCTTTATAAGCATGCTCTTTTCCGCAGGGCGCTCTGCCCACTTCCTTTCCATTGCAGAACAGGGCCACCTCCCGGCTTTCAGAGAAAACCGTCACCTTCACAGGAGAATTCTCCCATCCCGGCCAGGTCCAGTTCTCCAATGTCTCCGGGATTGCCCAGGGAGAATTGAACGCCTCATCCCCGAAGTGAACCGGATTTTCCACGGAAAGATATGGGGCCTTCCGCAGCCCATATACAATTTCCCGGTAGTAGCTGACAGGCATCCGATATCCTGTGATATCCATATCCCCGCAATAGGCCAGATACACCGGATAGTCCTCCCCAAAGGCCTTTCGCTCATTGTATCTGGTGATACCGATACCGGACTCTCCGATGTAATCCCACCCCGTCCAGGTGAAATCCCCGATACAGGCAGGATTCTCCTCCGTATAAGGCCACAACAGATTGATTTTGGGTGGATTGGTCTCGGAGCCGAAAATGATCCGGTTGGGATGCTCCTCCATATCCTTCTGATAGCGGGCCTGCATGTAGTTATAACCGCATGCGTCCAGATGAGAGAACGGTTCCTCCAGCCGCTCTGTGACAGACCTGTGCCCCACAATGTCTCCCATATACTTCGCCAGAATGGTCATGATCTCGTTGATATCCGCCGGTTTTGCCTCTTCTCCCTGCCCTGCCGCCGCGGCAAGCTGTTTGGGCGAAAGGACGCCGATGTCCGCCAGGATCCCCAGCATGTCCGCCGTCGTCATCATTCCTCCGTTGACCGCGTTGGTCACAAATCTTGTGGGATCCAGACTGCGGAATTTATCCACAAGGCTCCGGCTCATGCGGATCCCGTCAGGCCTTCCTGTCTCCTGAATCTCATTTCCGATGGAATACATAAACACACAGGGGTGATTGAAGTCCTTCGCCACAATCGCCTCCACCTCTTTCTCCCATTCCTGTTCAAATCTCTGTGAGTAATCATGAGGCGTCTTCGAAACATGCCACTGGTCAAAGCTCTCCTCCATCAGCAGCATGCCCTGTTTGTCACAGGCCTCCAGCAGCGCTCTGGACGCACTCTGGTGAGCAATCCGCAGGGCGTTAAAACCGGCTCCTTTGCTGAGCATGACTCTTCTTTCCTCCGCGTCCGCGTAAACGGCGGCTCCCAGAATCCCATGGTCCGCGTGAACGCAGCTGCCGCGAAGCAGCACCCTTTTGCCGTTGAGCCGAAGTCCTTTGACAGGATCCATCTGAATATGCCGGATGCCGAAGCTCTCCCGGGAGCTGTCAAGTAAAACACCGTCCCGGAGAATACTTACCTCGCAGGCATACAGATAAGGTTCTTCCAATGACCAGAGCTTCGCGTCCCGCAAATAAAGGCTCTGCGTGATGACAGGAGACTCTCCGGGAAACAGAGTCACCGGACAATCCTCTGTGCAGGCGGTCTGCCCCTCTTTGTCCTTCAGCACTATCCGCAGCCGTACTCTGTCAGTCCCCTCCAGTCTGTTTTCTATGGATACGGCTACCGTTACCTTTGATACCTCCGGCTCCGCTTCCGGAGTGGTGATCCTGACCCCGTCCAGGGCAATCCGCACACTGCCTCCCCTGTAGAGCCAGACCGGACGGTACAGCCCGCTCCCTGTGTACCAGCGGGAATTGGGCTGGGCGTCATTTTTCACTGTTACCTCCAGCGTATTTTTTTCTCCCGGTTTTAAATAAGGCGTCAGATCTGCCTCAAATCCGCGGGTTCCGCTGTGATTTGACATCACAAAGCTCTGATTCAGATATACATAGCTGTCCAGATAAGCTCCCTCAAACTCCACAAACCAGCTCTCCCCGGCCGCCTCCTTCGGAACCTGGAATTCTTTTGTGTAAGTATAGCTTCCTCCGGGGAAGTATCCTCCCGCTGCGCCGGTAACAGCGCTGCGGTCCCGCTCCTCATGTATCATAGCGTCATGGGGCAGGGTCACGGAATGCGCCTGCGATGGATTTCCCTCTTTTACAACCTTCCAGTCATGATTAAAATCGATTTTTAACATACTGCCTCCTGTTTCTCTCAGAATTCAGGCTGATCATTCTGTCCAATCAGATCCAGCCGGCTCCAGTCCTCCTCATCCATTGGCGTCTGCGCTGCCTTCACGTTCTCCCGGATACGTTTCGGCGCCGACATGCTGGCCACGGCGAAGACATTCATGGGGCTGCTCAGGACAAACTGCAGGGCGGCCTGCGCCACCGTTACATTCTTTTCCTCCGCATATTGCTCCAATGCGTGAATCCTTGCCATATTGTCCTCTGACAGATACCCCTTTTGAGCAAAGGGATCCAGTACCTTTTTCGCCCCTTCATAATCATAGCTTTTAAAACGGCCGCTGAAGAATCCCCTTCCCAGGCTGGAATAGGCAATCAGGGGAAGCTGTTCCTTTGCGTACCATTCCCGCGCGCTTCTCCCCTCCGGCCCCGAGACGGACACGCAGCCTCCTCCCCAGGGATCCGCCACCTGCCTTGCCAGCCCGTAATTGGGGCTGGATACCCGAAAGCCCTCCAGTCCGTTCTCCCTGGCATACGCGTTTGCCTCCCGGATCCGCTCATGGCTCCAGTTGGAGACGCCGAAAACGATGACCTTTCCTTCTTTTTTGACCCGGTTCAGGGTTTCCAGGATTTCCGCTATGGGAGTGTCCGGGTCATCCCTGTGCAGCAGGAAAATGTCGATATAGTCTGTCTGAAGGTTTTGCAGGCTCTCTTCCAGCTCCCTCTCTATCACCTCCCGGTTCACAGCCACTTTCCCGTTCGCGCCTACGTTCCCGCATTTTGTGAGGATGACCACCTCCCGGCGGTTTTTCCTCTCCTGCATCCACTGGCCGAGTACAGCTTCCGCCCTGCCGTATCCTCTGGCGCAGTCGAAAGCGTTGATCCCGCTCGCGGACGCGTAGTCTAAAAGCAGCATGGCGTTGGCTTCCATTGCCATGGGCAGGGTGGCCGTCCCGAAAAACAGCCTGGAAACCGGGCGTTTAAGTCCCGGGAAGACAGCCTGCGGACACTTTGGCCGCTCTCCCCTTTCCATATCCCTGAGCATATCCACATATGCCGCAATGGCTTCCCTGTGTCCGCAAGCATGGGTATCCGAGGGAGCACTATATTCTATGACAAAGGTACCGTCAAAGCCGTCCCCCAGGCTTGCCCTGATGATCTCCTGCAGGGGAATGACGCCGGTTCCCGGAAAGGATGCCCGCATCGCTTTTCCTCCCACGCAGGGTTCTCCGTTTTGAAACTCGTCGATTCTTACTTCCTTTAAGTGGTAACGGACAATCCATTTCTTTAAGGCTTCATAGGAAGCCAATTCGTCATTTCCCTTGTCCGCCACTCTGAAATTCGCGGTGTCAAAGACCAGCTTCAGGCCGGGCGCCATCTCCAGCAGCGTCCTACAGTCCTCCATGGAAGCCAGCGGCTTAAACGCGTGAGGCGTGTTTTCAAAGCATACCTGAATCCCGTATTCTCCGGACAGCTCCACAGCCTTCCGGAAATGAACCGCCGCCTGATCAAGGATCTCCTGCCTTGTGAGCCTGGCGCATGCCTTCCTGTCAGCCTCGTCCCCGTTTCCCGGAATCACCATCAGGTATTTCGCCCCCGCCTCGCGGGCCAGCTCAAGCCCCTTTCTGACTTCCTCTTCCACCGCGGACGGATTGGCATAAAAGGACGCCCCCATAATCAGGCAGCCGCAGCGGACGCCGTACTTCTCCATGGCGGCCAGCAGCTTCTCTTTCCCGTAAAGCTGAAATTCCATCTGCATCATGTCCGCTTCATCCAGACCGCAGTCCTTTATGTTTTTGCAGAGCAGGTCCGCGTCCATATATTTTTTCAGGCAGTCTCTCAGCATCGTGAATGTCATCAATGACAGCTTCATATACTTTCCCTCCGTATCTTTTTCACTTATTGTAGCAACTGCGCTCACTCTCCACAATGTCATCAAACGGTTTCAGAACAGGATTGCTGTATCATATTTCGTTTTAAACGACAACCTTACTCCTTACCGGCATGTCTTTCCTCCAGCGCGGCCAGCATTTCCCCGCGGTACTCCGGCGTCATTTTGTAGCCAAGCTTATAAATCAGGAAAGCTATGATCGCGCACAGCGCCGGCACCGGACCAAGCAGAATGGCAAGCCCGTTTATCATTTTGGGAAGGTTGGACAATTCTCCGACGTAAGCTCCCGTCTGTTCATCCACGCTGTAGCCCACGACCGCCAGCAATATGCCAGGAAGCGCTGTTCCGATCACGGAGGAGGCTTTTACGGTAAAGTTATATACGGAATTCACAAGCTCGGTC
>JAJQCU010000283.1 GCA_021202575.1 Lachnospiraceae bacterium | reverse complement strand
GGTGTATATGGGCTGCGTGATTCAGGCGGCTCAGGGGCAGAATGTAGCCAGGCAGGCTTCCATTAAGGCAGGGCTTCCCAGTGAGGTGCCGGCGGTAACCATGAATGTGGTCTGCGGTTCCGGATTGAACTGCGTAAACCAGGCCGCGCAGATGATTCTGGCGGGCGACGCGGATGTGGTTGTGGCAGGCGGCATGGAGAATATGTCCATGGCTCCCTATGCTGTCCCTCAGGGGCGTTACGGCTACAGGATGAACAACGGCGTGCTGGTGGATACCATGATCAAGGACGCTCTTTGGGACGCGTTCAATGATTATCACATGATTAAGACAGCGGACAACATCTGCGAGGAGTGGGGACTGACCCGGGAAGAGATCGACGAGTTCGCGTTAAAGAGCCAGTTAAAGACAGAGGCGGCACAGAAGTCCGGCGCGTTTGATAAGGAAATCGTTCCCGTCACCGTGAAGAAAAAGAAGGAGACCATCGAGTTTAAGGTTGATGAGGGGCCGCGCCACGGTTCCACCATCGAGGGCCTTCAGAAGCTTCGTCCCATCAACCCGGGCGGTTATGTGACCGCGGGCAACGCCTCCGGCATCAACGACGGCGCGGCGGCCATCGTGGTTATGAGCGAGGAAAAGGCGAAAGAGCTTGGCGTGACGCCGATGGCTACCTATGTAGCGGGCGCGCTGGCCGGCGTCCGCCCGGAGGTTATGGGCATTGGCCCTGTCGCCGCGACGAAGAAGGTGATGGCCAAAACCGGCATGAAGATCGAGGACTTTGACATTATTGAGGCCAATGAAGCTTTCGCTGCTCAGTCCGTGGCGGTGGGCAAGGAACTTGGCATCGATGTGGATAAGCAGTTAAACCCCAACGGCGGCGCTATCGCTCTGGGGCACCCGGTGGGCGCTTCCGGCTGCCGTATTCTGGTCACCCTGCTGTATGAGATGCAGGCGAAGGGCGCGAAGACCGGCCTGGCAACTCTGTGTATCGGCGGCGGCATGGGATGCGCGACGATTGTAAAGATGGATTGACCTGGTATCGCGAAAAATCCGGAGGATTATTTTTATATGGACTTTATTTTATATGAGGCGCAGGGCAGCGTGGCTGTCCTGACCATCAACAGAGAGCGTGCGTTAAACGCCTTAAACTCCACCGTATTAGAGGAGCTGGATCAGGCCATTGACGCGATTGACCTGGATGCTGTCCGGTGTCTGATTATCACCGGGGCGGGGGCGAAGAGCTTCGTGGCCGGCGCGGATATCGGAGAGATGAGCAGCCTGACCAAAGAGGAGGGAGAGGCCTTTGGCAAAAAGGGCAACGATGTCTTCCGTAAGATTGAGACACTCCCCATTCCCGTCATTGCGGCGGTCAACGGCTTCGCGTTAGGCGGCGGCTGTGAGCTGGCCATGAGCTGTGACATCCGCATCTGCTCCGAGAACGCGGTGTTCGGGCAGCCGGAGGTCGGCCTGGGGATCACCCCCGGTTTTGGCGGCACCCAGAGGCTGGCCCGTATCGTGGGCGTCGGCATGGCAAAGCAGATGATCTACACCGCCCGCAATATCAAGGCGGCGGAGGCTTACCGGATCGGCCTGGTGAATCAGGTCTGCGCGGCGGAGACGGACGCGGAGGGCAACGTAGTGAAAACCGCTCAGGAGGTACTGATGGAGATGGCGCGGAAGCTGGCCTCCACCATTGCGAAGAACGCCCCCATCGCGGTTCGCAACTGCAAGAAAGCTGTCAACGAGGGCCTGGAGGCTCCCATGGACGAGGCCATTGTAATTGAGGAGAAGCTCTTCGGAGACTGCTTTGAGACGGAGGACCAGAAGTACGGCATGGCCTTTTTCCTGGATAAAAATAAGGAAAAGGTGAAGGAACCGTTTCAGAACCGGTAATGGTTTTGGAAGGATACAGGATACGCAATGTAATTTATGGCGGCCATGAGGAGAAAACGGCCCAATGGCCGCCGGAGCATTAAAACACAGGAGGCAATATTATTATGAAAGTAGGCGTAATCGGCGCCGGCACCATGGGGTCCGGCATTGCGCAGGTGTTCGCTCAGACTCCCGGCTATCAGGTGTATCTGTGCGACATCAACGAGGAGTTTGCCGCGAACGGCAAAAAGAAGATTGAAAAGAGCTTCGCGAAGAGAATCGCGAAGGGCAAGATGACCCAGGAAGCGGCGGATGCCGTTCTTAACAACATTACCACAGGTGTGAAGGACATCTGCACAGAGGCGGATCTGATTGTGGAGGCGGCTCTGGAGGTAATGGATGTGAAAAAGCAGACCTTCAAGGAGCTGCAGGACATCGTTCCCGCCACCTGCATTTTTGCCACCAATACCTCTTCCCTTTCCATCACTGAGATCGGCGCGGGACTGGACAGACCGGTCATCGGTATGCATTTCTTTAATCCGGCTCCGGTGATGAAGCTGATCGAGATCATCCGCGGCGCCAACACCACGGATGAGGTCTTTGACAAGGTGAAGGCCATTGCCGAGGAGATCGGCAAGACACCGGTGGAGGTCAACGAAGCGGCTGGCTTTGTGGTGAACCGTATTCTGATTCCGATGATCAATGAGGGCATCTGCGTGTACGAGGCCGGTGTGGCCAGTGTGGAGGACATCGACACCGCCATGAGGCTGGGTGCCAACCATCCCATGGGACCGCTGCAGCTGGGCGACTATGTGGGACTGGACATTGTGTTGGCCATCATGGAGGTTATTTACGCGGAAACCGGCGACAGCAAATATCGTCCGTCACCGCTGCTTCGCAAGATGGTGCGCGCCGGCAAGCTGGGTGTGAAGACCGGCGAGGGCTTCTATAAATATAATTAATTTCAGGAAAGATGACATCAGGCAGACTGTTTTTACGGGCTGCCTGTATGTGCTAATATGATTTGAAGGAGATAAAAAAGACATGGATTTTACTTTAGGCAAAGAGTATGAAATGGCGAGACAGTTATTCAAGGATTTCGCCGAAAAAGAAGTAAAGCCCCTTGCGCAGGAAGTGGACGAGACCGAGCGTTTCCCCCGCGAGACTGTGGACAAGATGGCGAAATATGGATTTCTCGGTATTCCCGTTCCGAAGGAATATGGCGGACAGGGCTGCGACACATTAACCTACGCGATGTGCGTGGAGGAGCTTTCCAAGGTCTGCGGCACCACCGGCGTAATCGTATCCGCACACACCTCTCTGTGCATTGACCCGATCCTGACCTACGGGACAGAGGAGCAGAAGCAGAAATATGTAGTGCCTCTCGCGAAGGGTGAGAAGCTTGGCGCGTTCGGTTTAACCGAGCCCGGCGCCGGCACGGACGCCCAAGGACAGCAGACCAAAGCCGTTCTGGACGGCGATGAGTGGGTGCTCAACGGCTCCAAGTGCTTCATCACCAACGGTAAGGAAGCTGACGTCTACATTATCATCGCGGTAACCGGCAAGGTTGAGAAGCGAGGCCGCGTGCAGAAGGAAATTTCCGCGTTCATTGTGGAAAAGGGCACCCCGGGATTTACCTTCGGTACCAAGGAAAATAAGATGGGCATCCGCGGCTCCTCCACCTATGAGCTGATTTTCACAGACTGCCGCATTCCGAAGGAAAATCTGCTGGGCCAGAAGGGCAAGGGCTTCAACATTGCAATGCATACTCTGGACGGCGGACGTATCGGTATCGCTGCGCAGGCGCTGGGTCTGGCGGAGGGCGCTCTGGAGACCACAGTCGCTTATGTAAAAGAGAGAAAGCAGTTCGGCAAGGCCATTGGCTCCTTCCAGAACACCCAGTTCCAGCTGGCGGATATGGCAACCAAGACAGAGGCCGCGAAGAACCTGGTATATAAGGCTGCCTTAAAGAAGGATGAATTTAAGAAGAACCCGAAGGTTTCCTACTCCGTGGAAGCAGCCATGGCGAAGCTGTATGCCGCTGAAACAGCTATGGAAGTAACCACCAAGGCAGTGCAGCTGCACGGCGGCTATGGCTATATCAGAGAGTACGATGTGGAGCGTATGATGCGCGATGCCAAAATCACCGAGATCTACGAGGGCACCAGCGAAGTGCAGAGAATGGTCATCAGCGGCGCACTGCTGAAGTAAAACGCCGACTGTCATATGTGGTGACATATAGTGAATTGAAAGTAAAGTGAGAGGAATAAATAACATGAAAATAATTGTTTGCATCAAACAGGTTCCGGATACTAAGGGCGGTGTGAAGTTCAACCCGGACGGAACATTGGACAGAGCGGCCATGCTGGCGATTATGAACCCGGACGACAAGGCCGGCCTGGAAGCGGCACTGAGATTAAAGGATGAGTATGGAGCGGAGGTAACGGTTCTGACCATGGGTCTGCCAAAGGCGGCGGATGCTCTGAGAGAGGCTCTTGCCATGGGCGCGGACAAAGCCATTCTGGTGACTGACAGAGTGCTGGGCGGCGCGGATACCTGGGCAACCTCCACCACCATTGCGGGCGCTATCCGCAATCTGGAGTATGATCTGATTATCACAGGCCGTCAGGCCATCGACGGCGATACCGCGCAGGTTGGCCCGCAGATCGCGGAGCATCTTGGTATTCCTGTTATTTCCTACGCGCAGGATATTAAGATTGAGGGCGACAAGGTTGTGGTGCAGCGTCAGTATGACGACAGATATCATGTGCTGGAGGCGCAGATGCCCTGCCTGATCACAGCGTTGAGTGAGTTAAATGAGCCCCGCTACATGACGCCGGGCGGCATCTTTGACGCATGCCAGGCTGAGATTATCACTTGGGGCAGGAAAGACCTGATCGATGTGGACGACTCCAACTTAGGTCTGGCCGGTTCCCCGACCAAGATCGCGAAGGCTTCCGACAAGGTTCGTAAGGGCGCGGGCGAAAAGGTTGTGCCGGAGTCTCCCGAGGACGCGGTCAGCTACATTGTCGGCAAGCTGGATGAGAAGCATGTGATCTAAAAGAGCGAGTGTGAGAGGTGAATAATATGAATTTAGAAGAATACAAGGGCGTATATGTATTTGCCCAGCAGGTAGATAACGTAATCGGCAGCATCGCCTTTGAGCTGCTTGGCAAGGGCAAAGAGCTGGCGGCTGATCTGGATACCGATGTGACCGCAGTTCTGATTGGCTATCAGGTAAAGGATCTGGCCGATCAGCTGGCCGAGTATGGCGCGGACCGTGTCATCGTGGTGGATGATCCGGAACTTGAAACCTACAGGACCGAGCCTTACGCGCAGGCGCTGGCAGGCGTCATCAATGAGTTTAAGCCGGAGATCATGCTGGTAGGCGCGACCGCCATCGGCAGAGATTTAGGCCCCACCGTTTCCACGAGAGTAGCGACCGGCCTGACTGCGGACTGCACGAAACTGGATATCGGCGATTTCCCGCTGACACCCATCCCCGGCAAGGAGCAGCTGCACAAGCAGCTTCTGATGACCCGTCCGGCATTCGGCGGCAACACCATCGCCACCATCGCCTGCCCGGACA
>JAJQCU010000360.1:2794-5466 GCA_021202575.1 Lachnospiraceae bacterium | reverse complement strand
TCGCCTTCTCCTGAATGGTGACCGCGCTTCTGACGGTGCTGACGCCCCCGGCCTTGGAAATGGACTTGGTATTAATATAGGAAGAGGGTCCCTCGCCCACATGCACCACCTTGGCGCCGGTATCCAGATTCTGCCCCTGTCCGGCGAAGGTAATGCCGGTGAACTCCATGCGGGAATTATTCCCCTTTAAAATGGTCATGGGGTACAGGTAGGACACATGGGAGCCGAAGGAGCCGGACACCCACTCCATGGTGCCGCCCTCCTCCACCACAGCCCGTTTGGTGTTCAGGTTGTACATGTTTTTGGACCAGTTCTCGATGGTGGAATAGCGGAGGCGGGCGTTTTTGCCCACATACAGCTCCACACAGCCGGCGTGAAGGTTGGCCACATTATATTTCGGCGCGGAACACCCTTCAATAAAGTGAAGATTGGCGCCCTCGTCCACGATAATCAGGGTATGCTCAAACTGCCCCGCTCCCGGCGCGTTTAAGCGGAAATAGGACTGTAAGGGAATCTCCACCGTCACGCCCGGCGGCACATACACGAAGGAGCCGCCGGACCAGACCGCCCCGTGAAGAGCCGCGAATTTGTGATCCTGGGGCGGCACAAGCTTCATGAAATGCTTTTGAATCATGTCCGCGTATTCCCCGTGCATGGCGCTCTCCAGGTCCGTGTAGACCACGCCCATGGCCGCCACTTCTTCGCGCACATTATGATACACCAGTTCCGAGTCATACTGGGCGCCCACTCCCGCCAGAGATTTGCGCTCCGCCTGAGGAATGCCCAGACGCTCAAAGGTGTCCTTGATATCCTCCGGCACATCGGACCATTTGGCGCTCATCCTCGTATTGGGACGCACGTAGGTCACAATATGATCCATATCCAGGCCGTCGATACTGGGCCCCCAGTCCGGGACCCGTAAAGAATTATAAATCTGCAGGGAGTGCAGACGGAACTGATTCATCCACGCCGGATCGTTTTTTTCCTTTGAAATTTTGTCCACGATTTCCGGCGTCAGGCCGGCCTGAAGCTTATAGGAGTCCTCATCCTCATTTTTAAAATCGTACATGCTGCGGTTGATATCATCAACCTGACTTTTCTCTCTCATTGCCGCCTCTTTCACAATCGCGCTGTCATGCTCTTCCGGGAAACGCTCCGCGGATTACCGGACCGGACCAGAATTCCCGCACGGGTTTTCGCGGATTACCGGACCAGACCGGAATTCCCTCACGGGTTTCTTGCGGATCATTGCCCTGCCGTTTCCATAAAGGACTCATATCCGTCTGAATTGATCTGATCCACCAGATTTCCGTCACCGACAGCCACAATATGTCCGTCCACCATCACATGGGTGTGATCCACCTTCAGCGACTCCAGGATCTTCGTACTGTGGGTGATGATCAGAAGCGCCCCATCCTGCTCTTTCTGGAAAATACGGATTCCCTCGGAAACCACCCGCACCGCGTCCACATCCAGACCGGAATCGGTCTCATCCAGAATAGCCAGCTTAGGCTCAAACATCAGAAGCTGCAAAATCTCTATTTTCTTTTTTTCTCCGCCGGAAAAGCCCACGTTCAGGTCTCGGGAGGCATAGCTTTTGTCGATCTGCAGAAGCTCCATGGCCTTCTCCAGCTTCTTCTTGAAATCCCAGAGGCGAAGCCGCTTGCCCGTGCGCTGCTGCACGGCGCTGCGAAGAAAGCTCTCAAGCGTCAGGCCCGGCACCTCCAGCGGCTCCTGGAAGGATAAAAAAAGTCCCGCTTTCGCCCGCGCGTCCACCGCCGCGTCAGTGATATCCTCTCCGTCCAGCAAAATCTGACCGGAAGTAATCTGATACTTTGGATTTCCCATCAGCGCAAAGCCAAGGGTGGACTTTCCCGCGCCGTTGGGTCCCATCAGGACGTGGGTCTCTCCTCTTTGAATGTCCATGTCAACCTGGTGCAGAATATCCTTCTCCTCCACCCTGACGTCCAGGTTTTTTATCTGTAAAAGTTTGTCTGACATACCGTTTCTTCCTCTTTCATAAATTGCTTCCATTCCAAAGGAATTATAAGCACATTTATCCTTTCTGTCAAGCAAGGCTCTGCCATATCGCTGCCTCGTATTGCTGCCTCGTATCGCTGTCATATCATTATCTCATGTCGCTGTCTCATATCGCTGTCCGCTGCCACTGCACGCGGATGCTTTCATGAGCTTTCATTCAAAAGTCGCGCCCACAATGCCTATGATTTTCCTAGGCATTGCCATTATATTCCCCCGTTATCCTCCTGTCAATCAAAATAATGTACTTCATTTATAAAATATTTGAAAACCTACTAAACCTATGGTATACTTGTAGCAGACAAAAGCAGCCGGAAAGCTTTCACGGGCAAGTAAATTGATTAGCCCGGGAAATTCATGCGACGCTGCATAATGTTCAGGAAAGCTTTCACGGACAAATCGAACAGGACAGCCACGGGATACCGGAAATTTATCCACCTGTGCGGTTGGCAGTTTTCAGGAGGAATTTGCATTGAGGATTTCAACAAGAGGGCGCTATTCCCTCAGAATGATGATCGATCTGGCGCAGCATTACAACGAAGGCTATATTGCCCTGAAGGATATTTCAGAAAGACAGGATATTTCCAAAAAATATCTGGAACAGATCATCCCCTTTCTCAACCGGAATAATCTGC
>JAJQCU010000360.1:0-2784 GCA_021202575.1 Lachnospiraceae bacterium | reverse complement strand
GGGCCACATGGGCGGCTACCAGCTGGCCAGACACCCCATGGAAATCACAGTGCGTGAAATCTTAGAGAGCGCGGAGGGAAGCCTGATGCCCGGCAGCTGCATGGACACCTCGCCCAATTTATGCGACCGCCGCGGCGAATGCCTGACCCTGCCCATCTATGAGGGGCTTTCCAAAGTGATCAACGAATATCTGGAAGGAATCACACTGCAAAGCATCATTGACGATCCCAGGGTTGTTTCCGAGTATTACATATAAATCATGGTAATACATATAAATTTGAACTATATAGCGAACGACATTATAAATTTCTTTTTGAAGTCAACACAGTACGCGCCGAAAGAGAAACTATTTTTGACGTTTACTATATATAGTGAACGATATAAAGTCGCTTACCTTAATTTTAAAGAAGCAGCACCTTCCCGCTGCTGACATAACAAAATTCGTCTTCGGACAGAAAAGAGGTATTTTTATGGAAAACTGTGGTTATTGTCAAAAGGGCGAGCTTCTGGCGGCCTTCGGTATCGAGATCTGCGAGCTGAGCGTCAGCACCCTGATCCTGTTCAAGGAGCAGTCCCATCCGGGCAGATGCATCGTGGCCTACAAGGATCACGTCAGCGAGATCGTGGACATCTCCGATGAGGAGCGAAACGCGTTTTTCGCAGATGTGAACCGGGCGGCGAAGGCCATACACGCAGCCTTTCACCCGGACAAGCTCAACTATGGCGCTTACGGTGACACGGGCTGCCATCTGCACATGCATCTGGTGCCGAAATATAAGGACGGCTATGAGTGGGGCGGTGTGTTCGCCATGAATCCGGGGGAGAAGTTCCTGACTGACGCTGAATATGAGGAAATGATCGGGAAGATTAAAGCAAATCTGTAATCATCATGCGCTTTTCAGCATGAAACTGATCCGCAAGCTGAGATGGAAGTTCTGTGAATTTATATTTCCACAGAACTTCCATTTTTAAATGCCTGTATTATATGGCTATTTCGTAATGCTCCTTTAATCCGTTCAGCATATTGTACCCTATCACACCTTCGCGCTGCATTCTGCCCACAACGATCCCCGGCGCAATCCCCTGCTCTGACGCAAATCTGCATATATTCTGTTCCGAATAGTCACCGCCTGTTACAAAGGCATGGAATTCTTCTGAAGGAATTAAAGTGTCGCCGGACCACCGATCCGCGGCATCCTCGTCCTCTTTTGACGTTCCATCCGGCTGATCCAGATGACCGCAGATAATATGCGCAAGCTCATGAAAAAGGTTGAACCAGAATTTATCCGCGTCCTTTCCTCTCGCAGTGAGTCCGACAACAATTTTATTTCCATCCCGAAAGGTTGCACCCTGCAAAAATGACCCTTTCAGGTGAGGCAAAAAGACCAGCGCGACGCCGTACTCAGCCAGCTTTTCCTTTATCTGCGGAAAAAACTCATCAACCTTCATAACAGTCATTTTCCGGATTTCAGGTATGACTGCCGTTAATCCTTTGATATTCACCGAAGATGTTTCAATACCACGAGCCAAAATCCTGGCTTCCTGCGCCCATGCCATAAGCGCCAGATCGCTTTTCTCCGTGATTGCCAGTCTTCTGCACGCGATCCGGGTAATCTGTGTATTGCCAAGCAACGTCAGTTCAACTACCTCAAAATACTTTCTTAAATTGACAACCTTCTCCCTGGGAGACCTGGTCTCCGGAACCCAGCCAAGCTTCGCCATTTCACTGTACGGAAACTGTTTCGCCAGTTCTATATCCGCGTCCATGGAGTTCTCTGCCTCAACCTTCACGATCTTCTCTCTGTAAACAGATTCAAGATTGCTCCAGAAGCGAGCCGGAACGCCAAGAACCGTTTCCAGCCTGACGGCAACGTCAGGAGTCAGCTGCACCTCACCATTAATCAGCCTGCTGATATGCTTCTCGGACATATTCATTCTGAGCGCAAACTCCTTCTGACTCATGCCTCTGTCATTCAGCTGCTCCTTAATCGTCGCCCCAGGCGGCGTTGCAATATTACTGCGGCTTCTCATCATAGCGCTACCTCCTATTTTCAGTGATAATCCACTATTTCCAGAATGTTTGCTATCTGGATTTCTCCTCCATGCTTTTCAAATACCAATCTGTATGGATGCACCAGGTCTACAGCGTACTGCCCTTTTCTATCCTGTTTCAGCAGATGACATCGTCCAATATGAAACTGTATCATCATCTCTACATTCTCAGCGGCATAAATTTCATCCACACGCTGATGTATTTTCTCAGCCATCACTGTTCCGTATACCTTCTCAGCAGTTTTAGCATTTGTACAAATCTTCTCAAGCTTTTGGGGTTTATAGGTGATTTCCAAACGCCGCCTCTTTCCAATTTACCTTTGAGGTAAATTCATATTATCATAAAGTCCATCCTCTGTCAATAAAGATTTTACCTTAAAGGTTAATTCGCTTTTTGAAGAATTTTTCTGACTTACTGAGTACTATAGCACAATGCACCACTGAATGTAGTCGATACATCGTCCTTTTTAAAATTTTCCGTCAGCTTCCATTCCTTTCCATTTTTGAAACCTAGAAAATTCTCACAAAACGGACATTTTTTCAGATTTCTCTGGTAAAAATTATTTCCCTGCCGTATACTCAACGAGGTACCCTGAAATTGCTTCAAAACGGCAGTTCCATCAATTGTTTTCATCTGTAAACGGGAGGGTTTTACATGAGAATAAGAAGAAAATGTACACGAATAGTTTATAGGGAGAGCGTTCCTGTAGAAAAAAACAGGCTCCCGGCAGC
>JAJQCU010000060.1 GCA_021202575.1 Lachnospiraceae bacterium | reverse complement strand
GTGCGGGAGTACCAGCATTATACTTATTCTGACAATTACAGCATGATCGATCTGGCTGGCAGCCCGGATCTGTCAAAGCTTTCCGCAGCCTACGATATCCCCTTCCTCCGCCTGGAAAATATGGACGGGTGTGAGGAGACGCTGGACAGGTTCCTGGAAAAGGACGAGTCCATGATTCTGGAATGCCTGATTGATCCCATGGATCTTGTCGTTGTTTAGGAGGTGGGAAGGATGAAGCGAATTTATTCCGTACTGGTGGAAAACCGTTCTGGCGTGCTCTCCAAGGTGGCCGGACTTTTCGCCCGCAGAAGCTACAATATTGATTCTCTGGCCGTGGGGGAGACCGACGATCCGACCGTTTCCTGCATGACCATCGTCAGCTCCGGAGATCAGCGCACCTTAGAGCAGATCGAAAAGCAGCTCAATAAAAAGCTGGACGTGATCAAGGTCAAGACCTTTGAGGAGAGCGCCAGCCTAAGCCGGGAGCTGATGTTAATCAAGGTGAAATACAATCTCGGCAACCGCCGGGAGCTGATCGATATCTGCCAGATGATGAAGGCAGAAATCGTGGATATGAGCAAAAGCCAGATGATCATCCAGCTCTGCGACACCCCGGACAGGATTCAGGTGCTGATCGCCATGCTCCGCACGGTCAGCATTGTGGAGGTGGCCCGCACCGGCACATTGGCCCTGGCAAAGTGCGTTGATGCGGAGTGAAATTTAAATCCGGAGATTAAAATAAATCAAGCTTCCCGGGAAAACAGCTACATTCTGTAATGTTGACATTGAGAATTGAAATTGCTAAAATGAGTCGGTGAGGGTCGGCGCAGGCCGCCGCTTTCGGCAAAGGAGAAGAGTATGCAGCAGAAAGTATTTCAGTTACTGGTAGACAATACCGCCGGCGTTCTGAGCCGGGTTTCGGGTCTGTTCAGCCGCAGAGGCTACAATATCGAGAGCATCACCGCGGGCGTTACCGCGGATCCCCGCTTTACCCGCATCACCATCGTGGCCAGCGGCGACGATGAGGTGCTGGAGCAGATTGAGAAGCAGGTGGGGAAGCTGGTGGATGTGCGCAGCATCAAGGAGCTGAAGCCGGAGGAGAGTGTGTACCGGGAGCTGGCACTGATCAAGGTAAAGGCGGACGCCATCGAGAGAGAGCATCTGATGACCCTGGCCGGCATCTTTAAGGCGAAGGTCAGCGATATCTGCGACGAGAGCGTGATGTTTGAGCTGACGGGCAATAAGTCCAAGATCGACGCGTTTTTAAAGCTTCTGGCCAATTATGAGATCATGGAGCTTGCCAGGACCGGCATTGTGGGCCTGGTGCGCGGCGCGGAGAACGTGGTGTTTATTGATTAAAGAATGGAGGAAAAATATGGCAAAAATTTACTATCAGGAAGACTGCAATCTGTCCTTGCTGGAAGGCAAGACCATTGCGGTCATCGGCTACGGCAGCCAGGGACACGCCCACGCGTTAAATGCCAAGGAGTCCGGCTGCGATGTGATCATCGGCCTTTATGAGGGCTCCAAATCCTGGGCGAAGGCGGAAGCGCAGGGCTTCAAGGTTTATACAGCCGCGGAGGCCGCAAAGCGGGCCGACATCATCATGGTGCTGATCAATGATGAGAAGCAGGCCGCTATGTACAAGGAGTCCATCGCTCCTAATCTGGAGCCGGGCAACATGCTGATGTTCGCACACGGCTTCGCTATTCATTTCGGCCAGATCATCCCGCCCAAGGATGTGGATGTGACCATGATCGCCCCCAAGGGACCCGGGCATACGGTCCGCAGCCAGTATCAGGAAGGAAAGGGTGTTCCCTGCCTGGTAGCGGTACAGCAGGACGCCACCGGCAAGGCTCTGGATCTTGCTCTGGCATATTCTCTGGCGATCGGCGGCGCAAGGGCCGGTGTGCTGGAGACTACCTTTAAGGATGAGACCGAGACCGATCTGTTTGGCGAGCAGGCAGTGCTCTGCGGCGGCGTCTGCGCTCTGATGCAGGCGGGCTTTGAGACGCTGGTGGAGGCCGGCTACGCTCCGGAGAACGCGTATTTTGAGTGCATCCATGAGATGAAGCTGATCGTGGACCTGATTTTTGAGTCCGGCTTTGCGGGCATGAGATATTCCATCTCCAATACCGCGGAATACGGCGACTACATCACCGGCCCCAAGATTGTCACCGATGAGACCAAGAAGGCCATGAAGCAGATCCTGACTGATATTCAGGACGGCACCTGCGCCAAGAACTGGCGTCTGGAGAACTCTGTGGGAGCGCCTCACTTCAATGCCATGAGAAGGCGTGCGGCGGCACATCCCTCCGAGGCAGTAGGCGCGGAGCTGCGCAAGCTCTACAGCTGGAACAATGAGGGCAAGCTGATCGATAACTAAGCGTTCAGGATTTCTGAATAAAAAAACACTGCGGATAGGGCGTTTGCCCTATCCGTTTGTGCGCTTATTTTTTTCGCATATATACATATATAGAGGATGAATATACCTATGATGTCGCATGCAAAGACCTCCAAAAGCTATGAAATGGATATGTGCAACGGCCCACTGCTCGGCAAGATTATCATATACGCGCTTCCGCTGATGCTGTCCGGGGTGCTGCAGCTGACCTTTAACGCGGTCGATCTGATTGTGGTAGGGCGCTATGCGGGCAGCGGTCCCCTGGCCAGTGTGGGAAGCACCTCCGCACTGATCAATCTGATGCTGAATCTGTTTATCGGCCTTTCTGTGGGCGCCAATGTGCTGGTTGCCAATTATTACGGAGCCGGTGAAAAAAAGAATCTGACAGAAACGATTCATACCGCTGTGACTCTTTCTATTGCGGCCGGTTTTCTGCTGATCTTTGTGGGATTCTTTCTGGCAAGGCCGATCCTCGTGCTGATGGGCACGCCGGAGGATATTCTGGATGGGGCGGTGCTGTATATCCGGATTTATTTTGCAGGAATGCCTGTTATTATGTTTTATAATTTTGGAAGCGCCATTCTGAGAGCCATCGGGGACACCAGAAGACCGCTGTATTATCTGTGCACCGCCGGTGTGATCAATATTTTTCTTAACCTGATTTTTGTCTGCCTGCTCAATCTGAGCGTAGCCGGTGTGGCCCTTGGAACGGTTCTTTCCCAGCTCGTCAGCGCCTCCCTTTTAGCCCATGCGCTGCTGACCATGGACAGCGATTGCAGAGTAGAGCTTAAAAAGCTTAAAATCACACCGGATAAGCTGGCTAAAATCGCGAGAATCGGACTGCCCGCGGGACTGCAGGGCTGTCTTTTTTCATTGTCAAACGTGTTGATTCAGTCGTCCATCAATTCCTTTGGTTCTACGGTGGTGGCCGGCAATACGGCTGCGGCCAACCTGGAGGGGATCGTGTACTGCGGTATGAACTCCGTTTACCAGACAGCGTTAAGCTTTGTGGGACAGAATTACGGTGCCGGTAAGATTGACCGTCTTAAAAGAATTGCCTTCATCTGCCTCGGGGTGGTGACAGTGATCGGCCTGGTGCTGGGCGGCACGGTCACCCTGCTGGGTGATACGCTTCTCAGGCTTTATGGGACTAACGATGAGGAGACCGCCTATGGGCTGATCCGCCTGCACTATATTTGCAGAGTATATTTTCTGTGCGGAATCATGGATGTGTTCGTGGGGCTGATGCGGGGCATGGGATACGCGGTCGCGCCGATGATCGTGTCGCTGACAGGCGCCTGTCTGCTCCGGATTGTCTGGATTCTGACAGTTTTCCGCTTCTTCGGAACGCTGGAGTCGTTGTATCTGTCCTATTCCGTGACCTGGGTAGTGACGGCCACAGTGCACTGCATCTGTTTTGTCCGCGCTTATAAAAAGAAGCGGGAAATGATGCCGGCAACGGCGGATTAAACGAAATTATTTTTACTTGAAACACATGTTCGATTATGTTAGTATCAATAGAAGATCATGTTTTCGGGGCATACTCAGCCGGGAAAAGAAATGATGGATATTGGGAGCTGTTATGAAACGGACAAGTTCGTTGGCGCAGGCATCACTATATATACATGCCCTTATGATTGAGAAAGACTTTTCAGAGGTGTAATCAATGTACGCATATTTACGGGGACAGCTGGCAGGCGTCCGGGAGGACGGTATTATTTTGGATGTACATGATGTGGGCTACCGCGTACTCATGAGCGGTGCCTCCATTTCTTCTCTGCCCCCTGTGGGGGAGGAGGTGAAGATTTACACCTACACCTGTGTCAGGGAGGACGCGTTTTTACTCTACGGTTTTTTAAGCCAGGCGGACCTGGATATCTTCAAGCAGTGCATTACTGTCTCAGGCATCGGCCCCAAAGGGGGCATGGCGATTTTGTCCGTGATGGACGCTGACGCTCTGCGTTTTGCCATTATTTCCGGGGATTCGAAGGCCATTGCCCGGGCGCCGGGAATTGGACCCAAGACCGCCCAGAGGCTGATTCTGGAGCTTAAGGATAAGATTTCCGTGGAGGAGGTTCTGGAGCAGAGAGCTTTGGAGGGCGGCGCCATGGGAAAGGGGACGCTGACAAGCTCCAACATGCAGGAGGCGGTGGAGGCGCTGACGGCCCTGGGATACAGCTCGTCGGAGGCTCTGCAGGCAGTGAAGGGTGTGGAGAACGCCGCGGACATGGATGTGGAGACGCTGCTGAAGCAGGCGCTGAAGCACATGTTCTGAGTTGTGGAAGCGTATTTTGCTGAGATGTCACCAAAATCGCAGCCGCCTGAAATCTCTGAACGTTTCGTGAAGGGCACTGAAAATACATCAAAGAAACAGGAATGAAATGACATGGCAAGAACCATCGATACCGGCATCCAGGAGGAGGACCTTCGGGTGGAGGGCTCTCTGCGGCCACGGCTTCTGCAGGATTATATCGGGCAGGACAAGGTCAAGGAGACGCTGAAAATTTACATAGACGCGGCCAAATCCAGACAGGAGCCTCTGGACCATGTACTGTTCTACGGGCCTCCGGGACTGGGCAAAACAACGCTGGCCAATATCATCGCCAACGAACTTGGCGTCAACTGCAAGGTGACCAGCGGCCCGGCCATAGAGAAGCCGGGAGAGATGGCCGCCATCCTCAATAACCTGCAGGAGGGGGATGTTCTTTTTGTTGACGAAATCCACCGCCTCAACCGGCAGGTGGAGGAGGTGCTCTATCCCGCCATGGAGGATTACGCCATCGACATCATGATCGGCAAGGGGGCAACCGCCCGCTCCATCCGGCTGGACCTGCCCCGGTTTACCATGGTGGGAGCCACTACCAGATACGGCCTTCTGACAGCGCCGTTGAGAGACCGTTTCGGCATCATCCACCGGCTGGAGTTTTATACGGTGGATCAGCTGCGGGACATTGTCCTGCATTCCGCGGAGATACTAAATGTCCGGATTGACGTCAGGGGCGCTGTGGAGATCGCGAAGAGGAGCCGGGGAACGCCCAGGCTTGCCAACCGGATGCTGAAGCGTGTCAGGGACTTTGCCCAGGTCAAATATGACGGCGTCATCACGGAGCAGGT
>JAJQCU010000408.1 GCA_021202575.1 Lachnospiraceae bacterium | reverse complement strand
TTTTGCTGATAAACTCATGGATTTGATAGAAATCCCCGTAGTCTGGATCGAACAGGCTACATTACAGAAGGGAGAAAGCACACATTTTGTTGTAAGAGGAAAAGGAACACCGTCTGATATTTCTTTTGAATCTGATTTGCAGATCAGATGGAAATGTGACACATCCGATTCTGAAGGTCATTATTCCATTCAGGCTGACCTGAATATGGAAGAAGTGGGGGAGCATGATATCGGGATTGCCATAGACGGCAAATGCACAAATATTAAGCTTTACTGCGTTCCTCCATTAGAAGACATTGCAGAAAAAAGAGTCCATTTTATCGTGAATAAACAACAGGAGTCCGGCGGCAATCTGGATGGAGCTTATCTCATATATGATAAAGAAACAGACAGCAGGTACTATTCCCATCTGAATGATCATAACGGAGGAAGAGAAAGGGTCGCCATGGGAGCTCTGATTGCTTTGTGGCTCCAGGAACATGATGACCCGATTGTAAAGGCAAGCCTGCATAAATATGTGGATTATATTTACAGAGAACTTTTCGATGATAAAACCGGTGATGTATTCAACGATATCCATCGCAGCAATGACTGGGACAGATTGTATAACTATCCCTGGATGTCAACATTTTTCATGGAGCTTTTTAAAAGTGAAGGGCAGGATAAGTACCTGCTGGATTCCTGTAAAGCCCTGAGAAGATATTATGAAAAGGATGGCATTCATTTTTACGGGATCGGGATACAGGCGGCTGAATTGACAGGCTTACTGGAAATGAACGGATATGAGAGCGAGGCAAAAGAAATCCGAAGGCTGTTTTTGCTCCACGCAGATTATATAAAGTCGGCCGGACTTGATTTCCCAAAATCGGAAGTCAATTACGAGCAGAGCATAGTTGCCCCCGCGGTAAGCATCTCGATGCAGGCGTATCAGCTGACGAAAAACAGGGATTATTTAAAGACCGCTGAAATGTTTATGAATGTACTGAAGCTTTTCAACGGACACCAGCCGGATTACCATCTGTTTGAAAATGCGATCAGACACTGGGATGGATATTGGTTTGGAAAAAACAGATGCTTTGGAGATACCTTTCCACATTACTGGAGCGTACTGACAGGAACAGAGTATTTGCGGTATGCCAGACTGGCAGAAAATATAACAGAAGATTTTCCGTATGAAAAGAGGGGCAGGGCGTCGCTCAGAGGCTGCCTGAGCCTTTTCTTTTGTGACGGAAGTGCCTCCTGTGCCATGGTTTATCCGGCAAGCGTAAATGGAAAGAAGGCTCACTATTATGATCCATGGGCAAACGACCAGGACTGGGCGCTGTACTATGCGCTGAAATATGGCATATTACAGCGGCAGGTGAAAGAGTTCTAAGGTGCCTGGATGATGACAGAAAACATATTTGAACGATATGAAAAAAAATACATCCTGTCGGAGACGCAGTATGAAGGCATAATGCGCTTTCTTTCCGGGAAGATTCTGGAAGACGAATACAGCCGGGCCACCGTAATGAGCCTCTACTATGACACGCCGGACCACAGGATCATCCGTCATTCACTGGAAAGACCTGTCTATAAAGAAAAGCTGCGGGTTCGCTGCTATGGCGTTCTCACACGGGAGTCGGAAGCGTTTATCGAACTGAAGAAAAAATACAAAGGCGTTGTATATAAACGCCGCCTGTCCATGTCCTGCGCAGAGGCACGGGATTTTCTTAAGGGAAACGATACTTCTTCTGCCACAGAAGGCACGGAACAGATTGCCAGGGAAATTCACGCATTCTGCCATAATTACCCTCACATTGCCCCTTCCATCCTTTGCAGCTGCGACAGATACGCTGTGAGGGACCGGACAAACGAGGAACTGCGGTATACCTTTGACCACAATCTGCGGGGGCGTACATATGACCTTGATCTTTGCAGGGGCGTTTACGGCGAGGCGCTCACAGCAGACGGCGCCTGTATTCTGGAAATCAAAGCGCCGGGCGCCGTTCCCTTGGAGCTGGCCGGCGCACTGGACCGCCTTCAGATTTATCCGCACTCCTTTTCCAAGGTCGGAGCCGCCTATGAAAAATTAATTTTACACAAGGAAAAACACCTTCAGGAGGAAGAGACAAAATGTTAAACAGTGTAATCGGAACCAGCATGACAACAGTAAGCTTTCTTGTATGTACCATAGCCTCTGTTTTATTAGGCTTTATCACCGCTCTGGCCAGTACATATAAAAACCAGTGCTCCAACAGCGTTTTTACCACCATTGCCATCCTGCCGATGATCGTGCAGGTCGTCATGATGGTGGTAAACGGCAATATCGGAACCGGAATCGCGGTAGCGGGCGCCTTTACACTGGTTCGTTTCCGCACCATTCTCGGCAGGGCAAGAGATATTCTCTTCATGTTCACAGCCATGGGAATCGGAATGGCTACAGGCACAGGGTATCTGGGCGTTGCGGCAGTCCTGGCCTGTCTGGTGATCTTATTAAATATTCTCTATACCGGTTCAAAATTTACGAAAAGAAAGCCCGTCCAGCGCTATCTGCGTGTCACCATTCCGGAGGATTTAAACTACACGCATGTTTTCGATGAAATATTCGCGAAATACACGACCCGCTGCGAGTTTCAGGGCGTGAAAACAACCAACCTTGGCAGCCTTTTTCGCGCGGCATGGGATCTGGATCTTTCTGACGTTGATCAGGAAAAAGACTTTATTGACGAAATCAGAACGCTCAACGGCAATCTGGAAATCAGCTGCAATATCTCAAAACCGGAGACGGAGTTATAAAAGGGGACTGACATGAAGAAAAGGAAAAAACGCAGATGGATATGGATCCTTTTGCTGATTCCCGCAATCCCGCTTGGCCTGATGCTGGCGCTTTTAGGCTGCACGGCGTTCTTAAATCTGACAACCTCCCATTCCATCGACCTGGATACACTGACAGGAAATCTGGATATTACCATGCCCGGTACCGAAACAGAGACGGAGTATCTGTACACACCGGAATATGTCACAGATTCGGATGTTGTGATTACTTCGTCAGGCACCTATATCCTCTCAGGCAGCTATCAGAGTATCTACATCAGAGCCGGGGCGACAGATGTCGTGCAGCTGGTGCTGGACAATGCGGTGATTGTGAGTAACGAGGAGCCGGCGATTCTGGCACAGTCTGCGCAGGCACTTTATATCACCCTCGCGTCAGGCACCGAAAACTATTTGTCCGATAGTGGAGAGTACCAGCTTACTGGTACCAATGTCAATGCGGACGGCACGATTTTTTCCAGGGTGCCGCTGATTATCAACGGTTCTGGAACACTGAATGTGGAAGGCAATTATTCCAAAGCCATCGTGTCAAAGGATTCCCTCACCATTCTGGACGGGACACTGAACGTTCAGTCGACGGACAGCGCCCTGGACGGAAAGGACTGTGTCAAAATCTACGGCGGGACGCTGAACATCACGGCGGGCGCGGACGGCATCCGTTCCACCAACAGCCGCTATTCCAATAAGGGCTTCGTTTATATCGCGGGCGGAACTATCCGGATCGCCAGCGGCAATGACGGCATTCAGGCGGAGTCAGTTGCCTGGATTGCAGGCGGCTCGATCACAGTCACTTCCGGCGGCGGCAGTTCCACCATCAGCAATACAGACCGTGGGCCGGGAATGTTCGGCTTTGAGGAATATCGGGAGGAGCAGGATGACAGTGACGCAGAAAGCACCAAGGGAATCAAGGCCGGAAAGCTGGTTTATCTGACTGGCGGAGACCTTATTTTGGATTGCCTGGATGACGCCATTCACTCAAACGGGAGCGTTCTGGTTGCGGAAGGATCAGTAGAAATCTCAACTAATGACGATGCGATTCACGCGGAAAATGTCCTGATGATGAACAGCGGCAGCGTTGTCGTGGCCCAGTGCTACGAGGGATTTGAAGCCCTGTATATAGAAATAAACAACGGCACGGTCAATATCAATGCAGTGGATGACGGCGTAAATGCCACAGACGGAAGTATCACCTCTGTCGTGTTCAGCTGGATCAACACGAACCTCTTCCACTTGGATAATTATATTTTGCTCAAAATCAACGGCGGATATACCTATGTCTGCGCTCAGGGGGACGGTCTGGATTCCAACGGGGACATTATCATTAACGGCGGCACCGTGCTGGTCAGCACCGCTTCCTCCGGGGAAGATATCGCAATTGATGTGGATGGAAAATCCGCCATCAACGGCGGCACCGTTATCGCCGCAGGCGCGTCCTCCATGGATGAGGAAATCTCTGAATCCACCGGTCAGTCTGTGCTGCTTTATTACTGCGACAGCGGCACTCAGGAGGAATCCATCACGATTCTTAACGAAGAGGGATCTGTTATCCTCTATTTTGAACCTGCTCAATCCTACAGTACCTTCACCTTCAGCAGTCCCGTGCTTGAAAGCGGGGACACGGTGACGGTTCTGTTCGGAGTGGAAAACAGCACCGCGGATGAGAACGGTTTTTCACAGGAAGGACAGTATGAAAAAACAGAAGATGCTGTCGATGTGACAATTGGGGATGGGATAACGACGTACGGAAGCCGCACTGACAACCGCGGAGGCGGCGGACCGGGCATGGACGGCGGGGATGGCTTCGGCCAGGACAGAGGCGGCGGTTTTGGCCCGGACACAGAAAAATAAAAGTATCCTGTAATTACGGACTGATACCGGACAATGGGAGGGTTCTTTCAGGTCGTATTGTCCGGACACAGCCTGTAACCGACGCCCCGCACCGTCTCGATGATCTTCGGGTTTCTGGGGTCCTCTTCTATTTTCTCACGAATCCGGTTGATATGCACCATGACCGTGGCGCTGTCACTTAAATAATCAAAGCCCCATATCTTTTCAAAAAGATATTCCTTGGTAAAGGCAATATTGGGGTTCTCTGCCAGAAAGAGCAGAATTTCATACTCTTTGTTCGGCAGCCTGATCTCGTTCCCATTGCGAAATATCTTCCTGGCTTTTTTCTGAATCAGCAGGCTGCCGATTACCAGGTCGTCTGACACATTTTCCGGGCCTGACGCAGCGCTGCGCTCATACTGGCGGATATTTGCGCCGACCCTCGCCACCAGCTCAGCCGGATCGAAAGGCTTGGTAATATAGTCATCCGCACCAATCATCAATCCTCGGATTTTATCTAACGATTCAGTTCTGGCTGTAACCATCAGGATTGGCATGGAATAGATTTCCCTGATTTCCTTTAAGATTTCATAGCCGCTTTTCCCAGGCAGCATCACGTCGAGCAGGATCAGGTCGAATTTTTCTGCGGCAAGCAGCTCGTTCAGACATTTCCCGTCCCTAAGCACACATGTCTCATAGCCGCTGTTTTCCAGGTAGACCTGTTCCACCATGCTGATATCCTCGTCATCCTCGATGATTAGAATCCGATAGTTGTTATTCATAGAATACCTCCTTCAGCGGAAACATGAGATGAATTCTGAGTCCTCCGGCATTTGCCGCGCTGACTGATCCGCCCATTGCCTCTGCCAAAGATTTCACAATATACAGCCCAAGGC
>JAJQCU010000029.1 GCA_021202575.1 Lachnospiraceae bacterium | reverse complement strand
ATTGCTCTTCGAGGCAGCTCATGTTAGAATATCAGAAGTAGAATTCATGGTCGGTTCAATTGAGAATGTTGCGGGAAGATTAATTTTTTCTACATGAATCAGACACAGATTTAACACAAATGCCGTTTATATTTGGAGAAAAGCGGTTGGAAGCTGTATCGGTATGCAGGGCCGCAGATGAGAATAAATAAAGGAAATCTCGAAGGAGGTTGACATAGAATGCTGGATCAGGATCTGGAAAATAATCAGGATAACGCGGAGATTCCGCAGAATCCGGATAACGAGGATGGCGGACAGAATCCGGAAAATATATATTCCGCAGAAACGGTGGGAAGCATATCTCAGGAGAAGATAAATCCGGCGGATGAAGTGGGAAACTCCACTGTAAACTGGACAACGGCTACACCGATTGTGGCTCAGGGCAGACGGGAGAGGCAGCAGAGTACCGGCACAGAGGAAGCCCAGGATGGCTGTGCGGATACTGCGCAGAAGACGGACGCAGCAGAGTCGCAGGACAGTTACTCAGCCAGCGCGCAGAATGCGAATACCTCTGAATCTCAAGGCAGTAATACAGGAACCGTACAGAGCGGAAATGCCGAAGAAACTCTGGGCACGTACTCCGGAGCGGGGCAGGGCACCTTCTCCGGGAGCACGCCCGTCTCCCCGATACCGGAGGAGCCGGAGAAGAAAACAAAGGCCAAAAAGGCTAAAAAGCACCGGGAAAAGAAAGCAAAAGAAAAGAAGCCGGCCGGAATTGTGAAGACAGCTTTCGCGGCGGCGCTTTGCGGCGTCCTCTTTGGCGGAGCGGCGGCCGGCACCTTTTATGGGATTTACCAGCTGGCAGGCGGCCCTGAGATCGTAGAGAGTATTGTGGAGGCAGGGAAGAGCAGCGGCGCGTCCACCGTAGTGGTCAACAATTCGGATGTGGTCAATGTGGACGGCGGCGACGGTACGGATACCGTGTCCGCGGGTTCCACCTGGATTACCGAGGTGGCGGAGGCGGTGATGCCTTCCATGGTATCCGTGACGAACAGTTACACAGAGCAGTCCAGTTATTTCGGATACAGCTATACTCAGGAGGTGGTGTCCGCCGGCAGCGGCATCATCATCGGCTCCAACGATACGGAGCTTTTGATTGCCACCAATCAGCATGTTATCGACAGCTATAAGTCCTTGAGCGTGACTTTCGTGGACGGCAGCGAGGTGACCGCCTATCTGAAGGGCAGCGACACGGATATGGATCTGGCGGTGCTGGCGGTGCTGTATGAGGACATTGACGACAGCACCCTGGAGGAAATCCGGATCGCAGTTCTGGGAGACAGCGATGAGCTGGTATTGGGCCAGGAGGTAGTGGCCATTGGCAATGCCCTGGGTTATGGACAGAGCGTGACCAACGGCATTGTGTCCGCGCTGAACCGGGAGATAGAGACGGAAAGCGGCGGCACCAGCTATTTTATCCAGACCAACGCGGCGGTGAATCCCGGCAACAGCGGCGGCGCGCTTCTTGACTCCTATGGCCGGGTGATTGGTATTGTGTCCGCCAAGATCGGCGGCGACACGGTGGAGGGCATGGGCTTTGCTATTCCCATCAATTCCGCTGTGGATATCATCAATGAGCTGTCCACCAACACGACCATGATCAAGCTTTCCGATGATGAGAAGGGCTATCTGGGCGTGACCGTGCTCAGTGACAGCTATAACACCCAGTCCCAGCGCGAGATGTACGGCATTCCGGAGGGCGCCTATGTCAGGTCTGTGGAAGAGGGCGGAGCCGCGGACAACGCCGGTATTCAGGCCAATGATGTGATTACGGCGGTGAACGGCAGCACGGTGACAGGGTACGACGATCTGGCGGCCATATTACAGTATTATTCCGCGGGGACGGAAGTAACCGTGACATTCCTGAGAAATACCAACGGGGGATGGACGGAAATGGAAGTGACCGCGACGCTGGGCAGTTATCCATCAAACTAAGAACCTGTCGGCCAATAACTTATGCATCTTGTACCTCCTGATATGCGAATCGTATGTCCTAAAAGCATCGCCGCCGCATAGACAGGTGTACTGCGAAGGAAGACCGCTGACCGGCTTTCATATAAAAGACGGCTGGAAGCCGCCGACAAAAGGAAATTGACAGAATCCGGGCGCTGTGAAAGGAAATTCTTCTTACCTTTCTGCAGCGCCCTTTTTTGTTAGAAGGAATCGCCTGTCTGCCGCTTCGCCGGCGGCGGATGTCTGGAAAGAATGGTTATTGTTTTCGGTCGGCAGGGAACAGCAGCACGGAATTGTTACTATTCACAGCCGCATGGGGTTCAAATTTGCGGCATCGACGGTGTTGACATTTTTCGTGGATGCTGTATTCTGAAAACAGATTTTTTACGATGAAGGAGAAGAGAAGATGAGCAGAGATTTCAGCGGTTACCCGGTGCTGAGCGGTTCGGACCTTGCGGCGGGGATGGATTTCGCGGTGGAGCAGATTTTGCATGTGTTGCCGGAATTTACGGAGAAGTTTGAGAAGGCTTACAGTGAGGATGGCTTTTATCAGCCAACGGACAATGAGGACTGGACCACCGGCTTCTGGACCGGGGAGATCTGGCTGGCCTACGAATATGTGCTGGAGAACCCGGGACGGTTTGAGAAGGGCGCGGCGGCCAGACTGAAGGCGGCGGGGCTGACTCAGGTGGATTCCTTTTATGACCGGATTGTGAATAAAAGACTGGTGGATCACCATGATATGGGTTTTCTATATTCGCCATCCTGTGTGGCGGCATACAAGCTGACGGGGAACGATAAGGCCAGGAAGGCGGCGCTTCTGGCGGCGGATCAGCTGCTGACCAGATACCAGCCCAAAGGAGAGTTTTTGCAGGCTTGGGGTCCCATGGGCGCGAAGGAGAATTATCGGCTGATTATCGACTGCCTGAATAATCTGCCTCTGCTGTACTGGGCAAGCTCCGAGGCGGGGGACCAGAAATACCGGGATATCGCGGAGAAGCATATTCATACGGCGGTGAAGTCTGTGATTCGGGAGGATTATTCCACCTGGCATACCTTTTTCTTTGATCCTGAGACCGGGGAACCTGACCACGGGGCCACCTGCCAGGGCTATCGGGATACCTCCGTCTGGGCCAGAGGCCAGGCCTGGGGAGTGGCCGGGCTGGCTACGGCTTACCGGTATACCGGCCGCGCGGAATATATTCCGCTGTTTGAGAAGGTGACAGAATATTTTCTGGAGCATCTGCCTGAGGATCTGGTTCCGTACTGGGATTTTACGTTCACGGACGGCTCCGACGAACCCAGGGATTCCTCCGCGGCTTCCATCGCGGCCTGTGGGATGCTGGAGATGAGCCGGTATCTGCCCGAGGAGAAGGCGGCGTATTATACGGATTTGGCGAAAAAGCTGATGAAGGCGCTGTATGAGAAGTACACGGTGAAAAGCTTTGAGGAGTCCAACGGGCTGGTGCTGCACAGCACCTATTCAAAGAAGTCGCCTTATAACACCTGTCATCCGGCGGGAGTGGATGAGTGCAATATCTGGGGAGATTATTATTATATGGAGGCGCTGACCAGGCTGTCGAAGGACTGGAAACAGTATTGGTAAGAGGACAACACGATGATATTTCAGCCAAAACATACGGATTATAATGTAAGCCCTTACACTGGCCTGACCCGGGAAAGCTGGATTGAGGCGGGCAAGTACATGCTGGAGGGTATTTTTCAGCATATCAGAAGCTTTGACGACCCGGTGGTCATGCCCCGCCGGGAGACGGAGATTACCTATCCTCACTTGCGGGACAGTGAGGAAGATCAGCATACCCAGCGGCTGGCGGAAATGTTTGAAGGGCTGACCCGGTCCTTTTTCATCGCGGCGCCGCTGATCCATATTGAGCCGGAGGTGGAAATCTGCGGCTTCAGGCTCAGGGAATATTATAAAAAACAGATATTGAAAAGTGTGACCCGGGGCGATTCCTCCTATGTGGGCACCTACGAGGATCAGCAGGAGATCACCGGCCATGAGAACCCTTTCCGCGCCTTTCAGCAGACTGTGGAGACCTGCGCCCTGGTGATCTGCCTGTGGATGAGCGGGGAGGAAATCTGGCAAAGCTATACGAAGGAGGAGAAGGACCGGATCGCGGCCTTTCTCACCAGCTACGCTCACGCCAACACGGTGCCCCAGAACTGGCGCCTGTTCAATATGCTGGACATGGCCTTTTTATATAAGGAAGGGTATCCCATCGACCGGGACATGATGCGGGACCATGCCCAGGTGATTTTGAACTATTACGCCGGGGACGGGTGGTACAGGGACGGACATTGCTTTGACTATTATTCCTGCTGGGCGTTTAACATGTACGCGCCCATCTGGAATCTGTGGTACGGTTATGAAAACGAGCCTTATCTGGCGGCAAAATTTGAGGAAAATTCCAACAGGCTGATGGAAACCTACGGGGATTTCTTTGACGAGGACGGCTTCACCATGATGTGGGGCAGGAGCAATATTTACAGAAACGCGACCACCAGCGCCTTTGTGGGCAATCTTCTCCTGAAAAACAGTACGGCGGACCCGGGGCTGGCCAGGCGGATTTCTTCCGGATCGCTGATGCAGTTTCTCACCAGGAAGGATTTCCTGGTGAATGGAATACCGTCGCTGGGCTTTTACGGGCAGTTTGGTCCGCTGGTACAGGGGTATTCCTGCGCGGAGTCGCCGTTCTGGCTGGGGAAGGCTTATCTGTGCCTGCATCTGCCGGCGGACCATCCCTTCTGGACGGCAAAGGAGCATAACGGCAGCTGGGAGAGGCTTGAGGAAAGGGAAGTGAAGGAGACGACTCTGGATGGGCCGGCGCTTTGCTTTACCAATCATAAGGCCAACGGCAGCAAT
The DNA here is from genome assembly GCA_021202575.1 of Lachnospiraceae bacterium. Lineage (GTDB taxonomy): Bacteria > Bacillota > Clostridia > Lachnospirales > Lachnospiraceae > RGIG6307. Next base: position 663 of record JAJQCU010000029.1, on the reverse strand, counting down.
CTGCTGCGCACCGGCAAGGTGGTGAAAAAGCCAACGGACATTCATGGCATGTGGAATTACTCGAAGCTTTGTTTTCACAGTAAATATCCCTGGGAGGCCGCGCCGGTGGGGAAGACAGTGGCTGTTGAGAAAACCGGGAAGTCATGGGCAGATGATATGTCGTCTACGAGTATGGTAGCGGAGGGGAAGGTTGATATATCGCTTCCGGCAGCGGAGCTGGCTCCGGTGGGACCCGGCGAGGTGGAGTCCATGCAGTATGTCATGAAAGACGGCACTACCAATGAGCTGACCCGCGCCAATGTGACCTTCTGGGGCGGGGAGCGGGACGGCGTCCTCTACCGCCGACAGTTTTTCAATTATAATCCGGAGACGGAGTGCCACTGGATGCAGGCCGTCAATCTGGCGGATTTCCCCGTGCCCTGCGGGATGCTCAGGGCGGACAAATTCCGCTTTTACCGAAGGCCGGTGACCATCACTCTGGGCGCCTTTGGCTTCCCGGATAACGGGACGGAGATCATACGCCGGGAGATGGACGGCGCAAAGGCTGTTATTTTAAAGGGAAAGGATTTTACCGGGAAGGAAAAGCAGCTGGCCATGACGATCTATGACGGCTGGACGGAAATGGAAGTTATGAGAAGCCGGGGCACAAACCCGGATTCGGAG
>JAJQCU010000417.1 GCA_021202575.1 Lachnospiraceae bacterium | reverse complement strand
GTTCGGCATCGTGGCCTCCAGTTTTACCATCGCGGGGCCGGTGATTCTGTACGGTGTGTTTTCCAGCTGGGTGCTGGGACTGATCTACTGGCTGACGCTGCTTTGATTCCTGTTACTGTTCACAGACACTTCCTCCCGCATGCGCAATCCCGTTCGCTTCACAGCCGTCCGCGAACAGTAGCTTTGTGTGCCGTCCGTGAACAGCAGCATTGTGTGCCGCCCGCGAACAGAAACTTTGTATGCCGCCTGTGAACAGCAACTTAGTGCCGTCCGTGAACAGTAACTTTGTGTTGCCAAAGTGTATAAAATGTGATATAAGAGAGAAAGCAGTGTTCTTTTTTATACAAAAATCTGCCTGACACAATTCCACACGATAAAAAATTCCGCTGCCAAATCCCGCTTCCCGAAAGTAAAAAATGAAAAAAACAAAAGATCTGGTGTACGAATTTATACAGAAGGAAACCTATTCGCAGAAGGACTGCGGCCCGGGCTTTCAGACCTCGGAAATTGCTGACGCTCTGGGAATGCAGCGCACCAATGTGAGCGCGATTTTAAACATGCTGGTCAAGGAAGGGCTTCTGACCAAGACGAAGACAAGGCCGGTGTGCTATGCTCTGGAAAAGGAGGAGAGAGTGCCGGCCGCGCCGCTGGCCTTTGAGAGTCTGGTGGGACATGACGGGAGCCTGCGCAAGGCCATTCAGCTGGCCCGGGCGGCCATCCTTTATCCCGGCGGCAGCCTGAGCATCCATATTATCGCCCGGCCAGGCGCGGGCATCAGCTATTTCGCGGAGCAGATTCATCAGTTTGCCGTAGAGCGGCGGATTGTGAAGGAGGACGCGCCCTACATTAAGGTAAACTGCCGTTATTATACCAAGAATATCAGCGTACTGGACGACGTGCTCTTCGGAGACAGCGCGGGAATTGAGAACAGCAGCTTTGCCAAAGCCCAGGGAGGCATTCTTTTCATTGATAATGTGGATCTGATGAGCGCGCGGCAACAGGGGCGGCTTTTCCGCTTCCTGGAGACCGGTGAGATTGAGGACGCGGGCGGCGCTGTCAGCGTGGATCTGCATAATCTGATCTTTGTCTTCGCCCAGGCGGACACGGGCGATGAGCGGCTGGAATGGAAAAATCAGATTACCATTGAGCTGCCGACTTTGGAGGAGCGCCCGCTTTCTGAAAAGATGGACCTGATCAATCTTTTTTTCAGTGATGAGGCGGCCAACGCGAAATGCTGCGTGCAGGTCACAAGAGAAGCGGCCAGCGCCCTGCTGGGGACGCAGTTTGAGGGAAATATCAAGGAGTTGTGCGCCCAGATCAAGTCGGCCTGCGCAAGCGCGTACATAAGAGTGCTGGAGGAGCCGGAGGATCAGATGCTGGTGTGCCTCAATGATTTTTCCCAGCTGGTGCAGCGCAGCAGCCTTCTGTATAAAAATAACTGGCTGGAGGTCAATACCCTCCTGGGCGACAGCAATTTTTTCCTGTACGAGTATGAGGAAGGGGGAAACGGAACCGCCCGGCCGAACCTGGCAAGAGAGGTGGATGACAATATCCGCGTGCAATACGCGGAGCTGACAGGCAGGGACGTCAGCACTGAGAGCATTCACAGTGTGATCGATACCTATATTTCCACCCTGATGAGTTCTCTGGCCACCAACCGGGAGAAAAATAAGGAAATCAACTTAGAGCAGCTTTCCAAGAGCGTGGATCAGCGCATCATCGATATGGTCAGCGTCTTTTTTGACAAATTAAAAAAGGACATGGGCCGGGAGTATAACTCCAACGTATTTTACGGCGTATGTCTGCATCTGAATTCTCTGCTGACCATGAACCCGGTGGAGCATACCCGGGTGACGGATGAACAGATCCGCGCCACCATTCAGGAATATCCCCGGGAATACGCGGCGGTTCTGGATCTGGCGAACCATGCGGGGGAGCATCTGGGATTGTCCCTTGACATCGCGGAGGTGGTGCTTCTGACCATGTTTATCATCCTGCCCAGGAACGAGGCGGGACGTCCGGTGCTTTTGTACTGCATGCATGGCCGGGGCGCGGCCCGGTATCTGGCGGAGACCACCAACATGCTGACCCAGAGCGACAAGGCCTACGCCTTCGACATAGACCTTTCCACGGAAATTAAGCAGGCCATGGGAGAGCTGGAGGAGACTCTGTTAAAAATAGACCGCGGCGGCGGCGTCATTGTGATCTACGATATGGGCTCTTTCAAAAGCATGATTGAGATGCTGCAGGAAAAGCTGACCATGAAAATACGCGCCATCAATATGCCCATCACCATGGTGGGGCTGGAGGTGGCAAGGCGCTGTGACTGGAACGAGGATATCGACCAAGTGTATCATCAGGTAAACCGGGATCTGGGGGTGCTGCAGCGGTCAGAGGAGCAGCACAAGAAGCTGATTATCACCCTCTGCTATACCTCCGAGGGAGGCGCGGCCCAGTTAAAGCGATATATCGACCAGTATTCCCGGCTGGGCTTCCGCACCGTGGCGCTGGCCGTGGCCAACAAGGACGCCCTGGTGAAGGAGGTCTTAAGCCTGCGCAAAATCTACGATATCCACGCCTTTGTGGGCACCTTCGACCCGAAGCTGTTCGGTATTCCGTTCATTTCCATCGCCACGGTTTTTGAAAACCGCAAGGAGGATCTGGACCGGATTCTGATGTTTGAGCCCATGGGGGAGCAGAAGGTAAACTACGACGCCCTCCTGCGGAAGATGGAGGAGCAGTTTGAGAATATTTCCACGGATAAATTAAGGAAGGTTCTGCCGGGCATCGTGGAAGAGCTGGGAGACTTTTATCAGATGAAAAATGAGGACAGAATCGGTATCTTCGTCCATCTGGCCTCCCTGATGGAGCGGCTGGCTATCGATGACCACTCCAAGGAGAACGAGGGCGACTCCGTCTACATCAGCCGCTACAAGAGCGATTACGTCTTTCTCTCAAAGCTTTTGAAGCCTCTGGAGCGGCAGTTCAAGGTAATTATCAACGACAACGAAATGGGAACCATGCTAATGATAATAAAACAGGCGCAGGACTAGGTTCAGAAACCCGGGGCTTCAGCCCCGAGGAGCAAAACAGGTTTAAGATTAGGTTCAGAAACAGGTGCGGAAAAATGAAAATAATGAGAACACTGAAAATCACAAGCGATGAATTTTACGATTATCTGGAAAACGATCTTCTGGAGACCGCCAACAAGGCCAGGAGCAGCGGCAAGGTGCGGTTCACCCGCTCCAACATCCGCCCCGGCTTTAAGGTGAGCCGGGAGACCGGCGCGGCTTACTCCCGGATTGACCTGACGGTCAGGGAGTATGTCCGGGGGAAGACCTACGCCGCCACCACCAAATCCGTGGCGGACACCATCGACCTCTCCTACACCACCGAGACCAGGGAGGACGGGCTATACGTGGTCTTTGAGCAGCGGATGCACAATTATGAGGCGAAGAAAATGAATAAATTCCTGCGGGCCTGGTCCGACATTACTTATCTGCGCCGCATGAGCAACCAGCTCTACGATATCCAGAGCAAGATCACCCGTATCCGCAACGGCGAGGAGGAGCCGAAGCCCCTGCGCCCGCTGGGCTATGAGACTGCCAAAAACGTGGCCGAAAAGGTCAATGAAAAGCACATGAGCGACAAAAAGGCTCAGAAGAAGGCCGAGAAGGCAAAGTTGAAGGAAGTCGTCGTCTCCGTGGAGCTGGCGCCGGACGATCCCAAGGCGATCAAGGCGGCCAAGCGAAAGGAGCGGGAAGAGCGGGCCGGAAATAAACCGAAATAAGCCGGCAGCGACGATGATTTTTATTTTGTGCTGCTGAAAAATGAAAAATAAGAAAAGGGGCTGTTATCCGCAGCCCTTTTCCCATGTTTCGATCATACAGGTGTGTCTTTTGGCGTTTTCACCTTTTCCGCCCTTGTCATAATTGATCCCAACAAGCAGCAGCCGCCCGGCATAATCTTTTAAGACGCCGTCATATCTTTTTTCTCTGATCTGACGAATGGCGGTGTCCGCGTCTTTGTTGTATTTTAACTCGATCATCATGGCCGGTTTGTCTACGCCCGGGCGCGGGAGAAATGCCAGATCAGCGAAACCCTTGCCCGCCGGCAGTTCTCTTACGATCATGTAATAATTTCTGGCAGTGTAATAAGCGATTGTGACAGCGCAGCTTAAGGAATTCTCGTCATTGTACTGTAAAACGGAGGTTTCCGCCGAATGAATATCCTCCAACGCGGCGGCTACGGCGTCGCTGTCCCCGTTGATGGTGGCTTTTAACAGCTGGCCAGACCGGGCCAGAGCCTTATTGACCGCTTTCCAGTCCGTTTCCTTCACCGCAAGCCTGAACGCGTCCGCAACCTCAAGATTTGGAATATATACTTCGCTCTCCTCCTCATCGTAGGCGAGATAGCCAAGATGAATCAGCAATGTCAGCACATCATTCCTGCTATTAAAGGAGGTCACATCATTCTGGAATGTGCCGGTGTCAATGCTGACGCGCTCTCCGCCCAGCATCAGGATAATATCGTCTCTCAGGCCGTCAAAATTCTGAGTAATGTATCCCTTTAATGATTCATAGGTCTCCGATGATGTCCAGTAGCTTTTGAATTTCCTGAAATGAAGGGCGCTGATCACGGAATTGGGACTGTAAACGGATGGAATATCCGAAAAAGAATACCCGTCATACCATTGCTTCATTTTGACAAAATCCGCATGCTGCTCTTCACAGAGAGCCTGCACTTCCTGCTCTGTAAAACCGATGTACCGGGATAAAGTAAAGGGCTCCACCATGCTGTATTCCTTAAAATCAGTCAGTGCGGACTCCGTACCGTATTTTTTGATGGGAAGGATACCGGTCATATAGGCGGCGGCAATGGTCTCATCAGTGGCGGTTCCACCCTTGAAAAGCCCTCTTAGCAGCTGCACATATTCTTTTTGAAGCGCTTCGTCATCCTTTGCCTCACGGAACAGAGCGTCCCACTCGTCTATGATCACAATAAATTTATGCGACGTCCTGTGTGTGACGCCCATGAGGGCATTGGCAATGGTTCTTTCATTTTCCCTGACGCAGTCAGGATAGGCCTGCCTGAGTTCCTCTGTCACGGCTACCTGAAGCTCCTGTACTATATTTGATATATCGGACGTCAGGGAAATAAAACGGGTGATATCCAGATAGATCACATCGTATTTATTCAGATATCTTTCAAAGGAGGGGCTGCCGGAAATTTCAAGCCCGGCGAACAGGCTGCGGGAGTCGCAGCTTCTGTCATAGTAGGCGCACAGCATTTTGGCCGCGAAGGACTTTCCGAAACGCCTGGGGCGGCTGAAACAGGTCAGTTTCATCGGCGTGTCAACGGTACTGTTTATATAGTCAAGCAGACCGGTTTTATCGACGTAATTTCCGTTCAGGATTATTTTAAAACTATTATTTCCTGGGTCTAAATAAGTTCCCATGTTATTTTTGTCCCTTCAAATTGTGGCATGCGGCATCAGTGAAACTGTGTCCATTATATAAGTAAAAAAAATGATGTGCAAGTATATTCC